>CADCTM010000612.1 GCA_902805485.1 uncultured Coleofasciculus sp.
GACGAAAACGTTCGCAACCAGGCAACCGCAGAACTTTGGCACATCTGGTTCCGTCAAAAAGGCAGATATGGAATGGAGTTGCTTGAGCGCTGCCAAGTCATGCTGGAAGTTGGAAATGTAACCCAGGCAGAGGCATTACTCACCGAAGTGATTAGAGATCAGCCGGATTTTGCCGAAGCTTGGAATCGACGCGCTGTGCTTTACTACGCCCTTGGACAGTACGATAAATCAAGAGATGACTGTCAGGAAGTTATCAAACTTAATCCCGTTCATTTTGGCGCACTCCACGGGTTGGGTTTATGTCATGCGGCATTAGGAGACTATGGCGAGGCAATTCAAGCATTTCGCAAAGCGCTCTTAATTCAGCCTTATGCTTTAGTCAATCAAAAGTTGCTGCTCGAATGTACCGCAAGATTGAGTTAATTTGTTCTTGGCAATGTCGGCAACAGATGAGTTAATGACTAATGATTAATAAACCAGCACCACTAAAACCAGGTGACTTACTGCGGGTAGTTGCTCCGAGTGGCGCTTTGCGAGAGATTGAGGCATTTCAACAGGGGATAGAGATTTGGCGACGCCAAGGATATCGAGTCGAAGTCCCCCTCAACTGGGATGCTAGGGATGGTTATCTTGCTGGGACAGATTTTGAGCGACGCTCTCAGTTAGCTGAAGCTTGGAAAGACCCCGAATGTCAGGGGATTCTTTGTGCTAGAGGGGGTTATGGCAGCGCTCGACTTTTGGAGGACTGGAAATGGCGATCGCTTATTCCTAAATGGCTGATTGGCTTTTCTGACATTACTAGTTTGTTGTGGAGTCTTTGTCAGTCGGGCATTTCTGGAGTGCATGGACCTGTACTAACTACAATAGCCGCCGAGCCAGAGTGGTCTGTTACGCGATTATTCGACTGCGTAGAAGGACGCCCCCTAGATCCTCTTTCTGGTGTTAGCTGGGGAAGTGGCAAGGTTAGTGGCATTCTACTCCCTGCTAATCTTACTGTGGCGACGCATCTCCTGGGTACTGCTGTACAACCCCCACTGGATGGAGTTATCCTGGGGCTGGAAGATGTCACAGAGGCGCCTTATCGCATCGACCGGATGTTGACCCAGTGGCGCATGAGTGGGGCTTTTAACAGGGTTCGTGGCATTGCTTTAGGGCGTTTTTCCCGCTGTGATCCACCCAAGGATATTCCGAGCTGGACGGTAGAAGAAGTATTGCGCGATCGCCTTTTTGACCTCGGCATCCCCATTGTCTCTGACTTGCCTTTTGGTCATGATGGTGTTAATGCCGCCCTTCCTGTCGGACAACTCGTTGAACTAGATGCCGATCAAGGGACTCTCAGTTGGAGTCTAAATCACGTTTAAATAGTTATTGGAAAGCTTTATAAATAACCATAATATTTTAGTCTTGTTTAAAGTTGCTCTTGAATTTATTTCGCAATACTATATCTATAAGCCCGTAATTCTCCTGAGATAAAGAGAATTACTCAAAAATTTTTGCCGCAATTACACGGATAACTGGGGACAGAAAAAATATAAAGTTCTTTGAGAAAAACCCGAAAATGTGGTGTTACAGTCAAGCAAGCGTTAGTTTAAGAGAAAGTTGCCAAACCGGGAACCTAGCAGGAGCCTATGCTTAGTAACAACAAGCCCTATTGCCATCCCTCGCTAGAAAATAACGAGCAAAAGCAGATCGCCAAGTTAAAAGAGGAACTGGTTCAGGCTCGGCAACGCTTATCCAGGCAGACATTGCTCAATACAATTATTCAAGCAATGCGTGGGACTTTAGTACTTGACGAGATTTTACAAACAACGGTTAACCAGTTACAGGTCGCTCTAAAAGTCAGCCATTGTCTGATTTTTAGACCTGATCCTCACAATCAAATGGCAGTGCGTTATGTATCAGAAGCTACAGACAAAGACGATTTAAGATGTAGTTACAGTATTTTTTATCACCATTACCAGAAAAGTCTCGCTTCCGGTGAGACGGTAGTGCTTTCCCGAATTGACGAAACGTTGCAGCCGGAAGTTTTCTTGGAGGCACAGAAAAATGGCATTCGTGCCATGCTCATTGTGCCGTTGGTTTACCAACAATCTTACCTCGGTGGTATTACCCTGCTACAGTGCGATGGCGTTAGCGTTGCGGCAAAGTCAAACCAAAGGACTGACAATGAGCCGTTAGTTGAAGAATTGCGTTTGCGTGAAGCGCAAATAGTCGCGGGTGAGCCGCTAGCAGCGCTTACGGAGGAACGCTTTTGGGGATGGACAACGGCAAACATGGAAATTGTACAGGCACTCGCTGATCATTGTGCGCTCGCGATTTATCAAGCGGAATTGCATCAGCAGTTGCAAGCGGAATTAAGCGAACGCAAGCAGGTAGAAGAGGCACTGCGCCAAAGTGAAGCACGCTACCGAGCGATAGTTGAAGACCAAACCGAACTGATCTGTCGGTTTGAACCGGACGGGACTTTGACTTTTGTTAATGATGCCTACTGCCGCTATTTCGACAAGAAGCGATCGGAATTAATCGGCAATAAATTTCTGCCCACAATGCCTTCTCAAGACCGAGAATTAATTAGCAAAAACTTTCGTTCTCTTTCTCAAGGTGAGCCAATCAACACCTACGAACACCGCATCATCCTCCCTTCGGGAGAGATTCGTTGGCAGCAATGGTCAGATAGAGCCGTGTTTGACGATTTTGGTAACTTTATTGAGTGTCAGGCGGTAGGACGAGACATCACACAACTCAAACAGGCTGAAGTTGATAGCCGCATCGCATTGGACAAGGAACGAGAAGTCAGCGAATTGCGATCGAGCTTTGTTACCTTAGTTTCCCATGAATTCCGAACACCACTGACGATTATTCAATCCTCTGCTGATTTATTGGAAAACTACAACCATAAACTCTCAGATGAGAAAAAATTAAAACTGTTTGGACGGGTTCAAGGTGCTGTCAAACGCATGACTCACCTGTTAGAAGATGTTCTCCTGATTGGCAAAGCGGAAGCTGGACAGCTCACTTTCAAGCCGAGCTTAATGGATTTAGTTGCCTTCTGTTACGACATCGTAGAAAACTTGCAAATGAGTGTAGGTTCTAACCATACAATTGAATTTGTAAAGCCGACTAATTCGGCTGATGTCCAAATGGATGATAAATTATTGGGGCATATCCTGAGCAATTTACTCTCAAATGCAATTAAGTACTCTCCTCAAGGCGGGACTGTTAAATTTGAGATTGTTCGTACTGCCGAATTAGCGATTTTTCGGGTTCAAGATGCTGGCATCGGCATTCCTGAAAAAGACTTGGAAAAATTATTTGAGTCCTTCAGACGCGCTAGTAATGTTGGTAACATTCCGGGTACAGGACTGGGGTTAGCGATTATTAAAAAATGCGTGGACTTGCACGGTGGCAAGATAAGTGTAGAAAGTGAACTGGGAGTCGGCACAACGTTTACTGTAACACTTCCGACGAAGTGTCAGCACTTAAGGCTGTCTTCACAGGAATAAATAGGGCAAGCGTGAAAGCGATCAACTTTTGCATTTTGCAGAATTTAAAACTGCTGACATGGGAAAGGATTTGTTTAGATATTAAGACACGAGGAAGCCAGACAAACATCTTAGGCATGATACCAGTCAATTACAACACACGGAAACATCCTACTCCCAAAACAGAAATTACAGCCTACAGGGGACTTTTTACTAAATCTTGCAAAACATCTTGCTCAAAGAGTACAACTTTTTGATGGTCTGGAAACTGTCCCTGATAGAGGCAGACAGAAGATTGTCCCAATATTTCACTAAATAGTAGCTGCTGGAATAAAAAGTTGTCAGTGCAAGACATAATGTGCCGAGCGCTAGCACATTCTCCTTGCCAGCTAAAGTCTACATTGAGCTTGACATGGTGCATTTCATGAATGCAGCGGAAAGTCATGTTAATCTCTGGTCCTAGCAACTCGGACTCATTATATAAGTTGCTAATTAGCAAACGTCCCTGGTTAACATCCGCGTGAATATCTTCTAAACAAAGCTTTGAATCTCTGAGATAAGGTTGAAAGTCAACAAACTGAAAGTTCATGCCTTGCAGTTCGGTTTCGGCTAGCTAAATGATGAATTGACGAAAATTCTTCATCACGCTACAAGGAACTTCGTAAGCTGGAGCAGCAATATAATACTTCGCAATGTCTTCTATGTTCATGAGAACCATGTAGTAAATGCCAACTTACACAAAAGAAGATTAAAAATCTGCTCGGTAAAAAGGCATAGGCTGTAAACCTAATTGTGGGTTCTTGGAGCAACAAAAGACGACGAGGGAATTACCTAAAATTTAGAGAAATCTTCAAAAAAAGACAGCGTAAATATACTGAATTATTGAATTACCCGATTACAACACACACGTCAGTACATGAAATGTAGAGGCTTCCTGGTGTGACGAAGGCTTATTATAAGAAAGAGATAACAGCTCAATATCGTTGCGTTATTGTAGTCCAATAATAGTTCTCATCCAGGGGAACCGAGGGGCAATCAGAGCCATTGAGTGATTTTACGAGATGTTCGGCTCCTCGCTCGTTGGGTTGAGGATTCGTCGGCTTGTCATTATCGGCGATCGCTTTTTCCCTCAAAACTCAGGGCAGATTCACCCAATTCGTTGACGCTTTTTCATTCCCTGCCCCAATCGGACTAACAGTGACAATGAGGGAATGATAAGCTAACAAATGCATTAAAAAACGACCTAAGGTAAAAATATAGATGAATGGCTCAACCCAGATTCCCTACCTGTTAAGGGCTGCTCGTGGTGAAGTATTAGACCGTCCGCCCGTATGGATGATGCGACAGGCAGGTCGTTATATGAAAGCGTATCGGGATTTACGGGATAAGTATCCCAGTTTTCGGGAGCGCTCAGAAATCCCAGAAGTGGCGATTGAAGTCTCTCTGCAACCTTGGAAGGCATTTCAACCAGACGGTGTAATTTTATTTTCCGATATCGTTACACCCCTACCGGGTATCGGCATTGACATGGACATTGCTGAAGGTAAGGGACCAATTATTCACCAACCGATCCGCACCCAAGCACAAGTTGACCAAATGTGTGCCTTTGAGCCAGAGGAATCCATGCCATTTGTGCGGCAAATTTTGCAAGCGTTGCGTTCGGAAGTGGGCAACCAATCCGCAGTACTGGGTTTTGTCGGTGCGCCTTGGACATTAGCTGCTTATGCGGTGGAAGGTAAAGGTTCAAAAACTTACTCAGTCATTAAAAGCATGGCGTTTTCCGAACCAGCCATCTTGCATAACTTACTGGGTAAACTGGCAGATGCGATCGCCATTTATGTGCGTTACCAAATCGACAGCGGCGCCCAAGTTGTGCAAATGTTCGACTCCTGGGCAGGGCAACTCAGTCCTCAAGATTACGAAACTTTTGCTTTACCATATCAGCAGCGCGTATTCAAGCAGGTTAAAGAAACTCATCCCGATACACCCTTAATTCTCCTAGTTAGCGGCAGTGCAGGCGTACTGGAACGGATGCCAAAATCTGGCGTCGATATTGTTAGCCTAGACTGGACGGTTGATATGGCAGAGGCAAGGACAAGAATCGGTTGGGATGTTAAAGTGCAAGGGAATATGGACCCTGGTGTGCTGTTTGGTTCACAGGAATTTATTCGCGATCGCATTCTTGACACCATCCGCAAAGCCGGGAACAAAGGTCACATCTTCAACCTCGGACACGGCGTCTTACCGGGAACTCCAGAAGATAACGTGAGGTTCTTCTTTGAAACTGCCAAACAAGCTGACCAATTACTGGCTGTTCACGCTTAATTTCTCCCCCTTAAGGCAACCATGAACCCCAAGCGGATTTTTATGACGGGTGCTAGTGGCTGCATTGGTCACTACATAGCTGAAGCGCTAATTCAGGACACTGAACACGATCTGTTTTTTTTAGTAAGGAATCCCAGCAAACTAAAATTTGACTACGAGGCTCGTCCTGGCATCACAATTTTACAAGGAGACTTGCGCCAGATTGATCGCTTTGGTGACTTACTCAAAACAATGGATGTGGCAATACTTGCGGCAACCGCTTGGGGAGGGCAACAGGAGACGTTTGACGTGAATGTGGTTAAAACCATTCGGTCGATGGAATTACTCAATCCAAAGGTTTGCCAGCAGGTACTTTACTTCTCAACCGCCAGCGTTTTGGATCGCAATAACCAACCCCTAAAGGAAGCAGCGCACTTGGGGACGGAGTATATTCGTTCTAAGTATGATTGTTTGGCGCGATTATCGAAATTAGCGATCGCACCTAAAATTACCGCCCTGTTTCCTACCTTAGTCTTGGGGGGAGATGGCAACAAACCCTATTCCCATATTTCATCCGGCATCGCCGATGTCGTGAAATGGGCTGACTTAATTCGTTGGTTAAAAGCTGACGGTAGTTTTCACTTTATTCATGGGCGAGATATTGCTCAAGTCGTGCAATATTTAGTTGACCATCCCCTTAACTCTGAACTAAATCCAGAGGTAAATGGGATGTCTACCAATCGATTAGTTTTAGGCAATAAACGTACTACTGTAAACCAAGCAGTGGAAGAGGTTTGTGCCTATTTAGGGAAAAAAATCTATTTTCGTTTCCCCTTAAATCTTTGGCTTGCTAATTTCCTAATTGTTGTGTTCCGCATCCAGATGGCAGCTTGGGATCGGTTTAGCATCAACTATCGGCATTTTACCTATCAAAATCCTGTAAATCCAGGGACATTTGGTTTAAGCACATACTGCCCGACTTTCACGGATATTTTGAAAATTAGCGGCATTCCGAGAAAGTAGACTGCCCTTAATCCCCCCGATGTATTGGGGGGACAAATTCTTAGCCCTTCTCAAGAAAGTGGGAGAAGGGTATCTTCATTCATCCCCACCGAAAAGTCTCTACGACTCATCCACCCGTTGCCACGCCAATTTCGCAGCACCGACCATCCCCGCTTGATTGCCCAACTCTGCCGTTAGTAACTGTAACCCAGCACGAGAACTCGCTAACACCCGTCGCTCAATTTCCGCTAAAGCAGCAGGAAAGAAAAACTCCGCACTCGCACTCACACCGCCGCCAATTACAATCGCTTCCGGCGTCAAGACGTAGATTAGACTCGCTAATCCAATGCCTAAATCACGTCCATAACTCTCCCAAAATTCTAAAGCAGACTTGTCTCCATTTTTCGCCATCACACCAAGTTCTGCTGGTTCTTGACCTGTGCGGCGTCGAATCGCTTGAACTGAAGCATATTGCTCCAAAGAACCTTGATTGCCGCTATTACAAACCGGACCATCTGGGTTCAAAGTGATTAACCCCAGCTCACCCGCCGCCCCTTGATGACCGGTGAAGAGTTTGCCATCTAAAATAATTGCACCACCAACACCCGTGCCTAATGTCAGCAAAATCAGATGGCTAAACCGACGCCCTGCACCTAACCAAGCTTCTCCCAAACCCGCGCAGTTGGCATCATTGGCAAGAATAGTCGGATAACCCGTTTTTGCTTCTAACAAATCCGCCAGAGGGACATCATGCCAGTTTGCTAAGTTAATCGCGACTCTGGCAACTCTCCCTGTGGCATCAGCAGGTCCCGGAGTGCCAATACCAATCGCGAGGGGTGCTTTTGTGTCGGAACATAAGGATGTTATTGCTTCTACCATCACTTCGACAACTGCCGTGGGTGTTGCAGGTTGAGGCGTCGCTACGCTTAAAGCGTTTATGCACGTCCCATCCTGGCGAAATCGCCCTAATTTAATTGCCGTCCCGCCTAAATCAATACCGATGACTTCCGGCTCAATCACTCGACCAAATTCCTACTTATTGAGCTAAATGGCTAGAGAATATTACCTTAATTCCCTTCAATATTGCATTAAATGTGGGTAGTATCGCCGTGCTACCTACAAAGGGTTGCTACTCACGACGCCAACGGGGATTAATCAGTTCGCTTAAGCCTTCTCCAACAAGCGATAATCCTACTACCATGAGTGTCATCGCTAAACCGGGAAAAAGTGCTGTCCACCAAATTCCCGTAGGTAAGGCATCGAGTGCTTGACGTAAATCTTGCCCCCATTCTGGCGTCTGTTCGGGTAATCCTAATCCTAAGAAACCCAATCCACCTAAGATTAAAATGGCATCAGCGGCGTTGAGGGTAAATAATACCGGTACGCTTTGAATTACGTTGAGAAATAGGTAGCGAGATAAGACTGTGTTGGTGCTAGCACCTAATGCTTGAGCGGCTTCGATGAAGAGTTCGTTTTTGACGCTAGCGGTGTGATTGCGGACGACTCGGTAATATTGGGGGACATAAGAAATACTAAGTGCGATCGCGGCATTTAATACACCCCGCCCGACGACAAATGCCAAAGTTACCGACAACAGCAATCCTGGTAAGGTGTAGATTGTATCCATTAAAAACAGCAACACTCGATCCAACTTTCCCCCAAGATAGCCACTTACTAAGCCCAAGGGAACGCCAATAAACATACTCATAACTGTGGCGAGAATAACGACTTTTAATGCCGCTTGAGAGCCAAATAAGGTACGGGAAAAGACATCGTAACCTTGGCGATTCGTTCCAAACCAGTACTTTCCTCCCGGTGGTTCGTGGATTGGGTTAATTAGGGATGCTGTTGGATCTTGCAACCATCCCCAAGCTTGAAATGTAGGCGCAAAAATTGCAATTATTATGAAAATAATTGTAATGACTAATCCCACTGCCATCAAATACATTGAAAGGCTACGACGTTCAGTAAAGCGTAAAAATTGGGGGAGTTGGAGTTTGGTGGGAGTCATGCAGTAAAAGTTAGGTTTAGCTAGCTAAGTATTGTCTAATTATGTTTACTTTTTCTTGAGCTTCTGTAAAGTTAGCATTAAACGAAAGCGCTAACTCAAATGCTTCCAAAGCTTCCTGTGGGCGTTCCAGCTCAATGTAGACATTCCCCATGTCATAAGCGGGATAAATTGTCAGGTAATTCAGCTCAAAAGGTTCACCTTTGTAGTAGTTGTTTTCTTGACCTAAACGAATACAATTTTCAAAATATGCTACTGCCCCTAAAGGAAAACCTAAAGCCCTAATTGTCGCCCCCGCTAGATAGTTTAGAGGGGGAAAATTAGGACACCATTCCAGCCCGCGTTGACAAAGAAGCCTTGCTGTTTCATAATCAGCTTGTTGCATAGATTGCGAGCCTAAAGTAAACAGCAAAGAGGGAACAAAACTTAATTCATCAGGGATGATGCCTTCTATTAAATTTGGCAGCAATCTATCAAATGCTTCTGTGTAACATTCTTGCGCTTTCTCTTTCTGTTGGGTGTCATTATACATCCCCGCGAGACAGTACAAAAGCATGATGCTTAGACCTTCTTCCTGTCTAGCTCGCTCTA
>CADCTM010000613.1:0-1365 GCA_902805485.1 uncultured Coleofasciculus sp.
GCAAAGAGAAAAGGTTGAAGGGGACAATAAAGTTAGGCTCTAACTTTGCCGAGTTCAAGACAAACTAAGCAAAGTTAGACAAAATCAGTTTGCAGCTATGTTACAGCAGTTTTTAACTCAAGCAAGGTACAGACACTCGTCGTTTGGGAAGGTTTTGGAGACAAAATAGTTCGTTTGAATACAAGGGTAATTCTAGAAAGGTTCCTACACTTTTATGTACTCGCGCGAAAAAAGCAATTTGCGTTAATCTGTACACCTTCACTTTTACTAAAACAATGAGGCTTCAGGTGGTGCAATATCTGCTCCAGCTTGGATGCCAATCTTGCTAGATTTTACTCCTGGCTTACTTGTTTGTTCTACACGATTGGCTTTCGGAGAAATTGATGCCTGAGAGGGCTTACTCGGTTCAGGTTCCACCGATACCCGTGGTGGAGATTGATTAGTGGACATCCAGCTCAGTCCGCCGACAGCTCCGGCAATTAAGGCGGTGTAGCCAAGATATAGATGAACTGAACTCAGTTGAACTCCGCCTACAGACGTAGCTGTGGACTGATACCAGGAGGGAACGACAGATTTTACAGGATCGGGTTCAGGGAGAGAAGAAGCGATCGCCATTCCATTTAAGCCCAATGCCTGAGCAATGCGGCGAATAAAACCCCGAATGTAAACATCTTCTGGCAGTAAGTCTAAACGCCCAGCTTCTAGTGCTTCTATGTGATGGAGTGGTACAAGGGTTTGGCGATGCAGTTGCGTCACACTAAGCGATCGCGCTTCCCGTGCTGTCCTTAATTCTCGACCAACTTGACGCAGCAGTTCCTCTCGCTCTTGTGTTACCTTTTGCTCTTCTAGTTCAGCTTTGGTGAGTTTTTTCGCGGGTTTAGTATCACCAACTATACGCTCTAGGACGCTGGAGGATGTGTTCTTTTCCACTGAATTACTAACGTCTTCTACTTCTACGAAAGTGTGGTTGGACTGTGATTCCTGCACTGAATTATCTTCTACCTTTTGCGGTGAATCTAACTCTTTATGTCTTGAAGGAGCTGTTTCTTCTGGAGTCACAGGCACGACTTTATACTGTCTGGCAAACTCCTGGAAGCTCAACCGCACCGCTTCTCTTCCCACCGCCTTAACTAAAATTTGGGCTGTGTTAGATGCCTCTCCTAACATCGTCTGCAAGCCTGCCATTGTGCGGCGATAAACTTCGCTATCAAGAAGTTCTGACTCTATCTGATTCAGGATAGACCGTAATCCGTCCTGAGACATTTCAATGATTGGGCCTTCGCTAACACCATTACTATACGCAGGCTGGAACACCATAGCTTCCTCTTACTTCCTTGCTTAAATAAAACTGCTTTGACTGAGCGA
>CADCTM010000613.1:1375-1831 GCA_902805485.1 uncultured Coleofasciculus sp.
CAGTTCCTTGGACTACTTGAGTAACCTTTTCTGCAAGCTGGGAAAACAATCCGGATAGTTAGAGTTAAAGTAGTGGCAATCTCGCTATAGTTGCTCCCGAATGGGTAGGCATCCAGAGCGAAGTGAGGAGGCGCGACCCCTACACCAGAAACATTAATTGGTGCAACGCCTGATTTTCTATTTTTTGTATTAATATCACCCCAATAATCAAAAACCACCTCTTACATAAAGTAGGAGATGGTGTGGAAACTATTTATTAAGTGGAGCCTACGGGAATTGAACCCGTGTCCGCCTTGGGTATTAACCTATCGCTCATTCACAGGCGTAGCCCATCTAATCCTCAGGGCGGGAACCATCCATTATCCCGGATGACAGGATGCTTTGGTTAAGTCTTAGCTAGTATGCAAACCAAAGGAATCTAACTAGAGCATCCGTTGGGGGTTTGTCTATAATCCT
>CADCTM010000614.1 GCA_902805485.1 uncultured Coleofasciculus sp.
TCTTGCAATTCCTGCTCCTGTTTTAGCAGTTGTTCTTTGGAATCGCCCCAGTAAGCGCTGTAAGTCCAGATTTCGTTGTCACCCTTTGTTTCTACCGACCATCGATAAATAGCTGAGTTCGGGTTAACCCCAACCTCAATTAGCTTGGCACCCATGTAGTATTCCATCTGGCGTTTTGTCAGGTCTTTTGCGACGTCAGGCTGGCTCTTTCTGATCGTTTTAGACATCTGAGCTTGTGTGGGTCTTGCCATTTTTTGTTTTTTTCTCAGTAAATGTACTTATCTCAATTATTAACTACTCTTGCAGCAGAGAGACTTTGACGTGCTTTCTCCAAGTAGTTCTAATTGGTTCATAACGGTATTCCCTCTTGCGATCGCTGTATATTTCCTCAAAGTGCGATCGCTGCGCCGACACTTCGCATACGCAATTCAGCTAAGATTGCCTTTAATTTCTCACTCATAAAAGCCTCCTATCCAACTTTTACTGGCAACTGGAAAAGCATAGGGTTAACCTGTTGATATTCCTAGATTGACAGCAAGCCCTCATGACAGGCACTGAACTTCTAATTGCCCAAGCTATCAGTGGTGTAGCCGTTCCAGTTTTCCAGACACTTTGGGGAAGTGGCGGTAAGGTTTTGGGGATGTTTGGCAAAAAGTTGGATGAGAAGGCAAAACAAGCGATTTTTGCCGCATCTAGGCAATATGCTCAGAACTACACCAAACGGCACGGCATTCTGAAAGTTTTGGGAATGCGTGAATCAGTGCCATTGGAATCGGTTTATACTGCCGTTCAGTTTTTGGATGACGAGTCTATCCGTAGTTTCGAGTCAGTGGAAACGCTGGAAGAAGTTTACCGCCAAGCCAAGCAATGCAGTTTTCAGCCTAAAAATTGCCAGAAACAAGATGGACTCAAAGTTGCTAATGAAAAGCAAATTTTACAAACCTTGCTCAAAGCTTTCCGCCTCAATCCAGAACTGGTTAATTTATCTGAGGAAGAAGCAGAAGCTTGGAAAAATTACTTCTACGCCAATTACCTGATGATGCGGTGTAAAGATGCCGCCGTGCGGGTGTCGCCCAAAACTTGGGCAGAAATTGAGGAGCGGATGTTGCTGGTTCCGAACAACTGAAACAATGCGAGTTTTGTAGGGGCGAAGCATTTGGGCGATAATATCTGCATTCAACCAAGATTTTTCTATCCGAATGCTTCGCCCCTACTACATCATCGTTTATCGTAAGCTTTGTAAGCAGCGATCGCCTTTTCCCCTCAAACCCCTAAACCCGATCATCATGCGATCGCTTCCCTGATAAACTGACAATAACGCGATGCCCTCTCATCAAATCACTCCACCTCAGAAGTTAAATCGCAATTACAACATTTACCTTCACAGTTACGGCGGCTACGAATACAGCCAGATTCAGCAAAGCGCCGCCCATGCTTATATACCGTCGGCACAGCGAATAACTGTAGAGGTATCCCCGTTACTTTCCAAAAAAGCCGACCCGCAGAATGTAAAACATCCCAAATTTCTTCAAGGCAAGGCTTTTCGATAAATTCTATTACCTCACTTTTAAGTGCAAACCATTGCGATTGAAAACTAGGTTGATGACAACGGTCATAAACAGACATCCCAGTTAGATAGTGTTGAATAATTTCTTTCATAACTTTGATTTTAAGGATATAAATTACTGCTTTAATTATCTAGTTTGAACATACGTTTCAGGTCTTGAAGCTCAAACTTCGCAACCACCAAATCCACAGAATTAACAACAACAAACCCTTCGTCCTGACTCGGAGGATTTTCTTTTAGTGCTCGAAATAACTCTTCAATA
>CADCTM010000615.1 GCA_902805485.1 uncultured Coleofasciculus sp.
GATTCGTGGGTTCCGTATTGAACTTGGAGAAATTGAAGCGCTACTGAGTCAGTATCCAGGTGTGCGGGAAACTGTGGTTGTGGTTCAGGAGGATAGTCTGGGTGAGAAGCGTTTAGTTGCTTATGTCGTTCCCAGTGCTGCGGAGTTAGTACCCAGTAATGAACTGGTGTCGCAGTTACGAAACAATTTGAAAGAACGACTGCCTGAGTACATGGTGCCATCAGCTTTTGTTCTATTGGAGGCGCTGCCGTTAATGCCTAGTGGTAAGGTAGATAGGCGATCGCTTCCGGCACCAGATTGGTTACAACGAAACCAAGAACACAACTATGTTGCGCCTCGTACACCCGTCGAGGAGGTTGTTTCAGGCATCTGGGCGCAAGTGCTAGGTGTCGCGCAAGTGGGAGTTGATGACAACTTCTTCGAGGTTGGGGGACATTCCCTGTCAGCAACTCAGCTCATTTCCAGGTTGCGAAATGTTTTCCAAATCGAACTGCCCCTACGTCATATCTTTGAGTATCCTACGGTGGCTAGCTTAGGGAAAGCGATCGCAGAATTGCAGCAGTCACGGGATAATTTACAAGCTCCCCCCATACTACCCGTCTCACGAGATACAAGTCTTCCCCTCTCCTTCGCTCAAGAACGGTTGTGGTTCCTCGACCAGTTGCAGCCAAACAACCCCGATTACAATATGCTGGCTGCTGTGCGCTTGGTGGGTTCGCTCAACATCGTCGCACTGGAGCAGAGTTTCAACGAAATCGTGCGGCGTCACGAAGTCTTACGTACCAACTTTGCTCTCGCAGATGGGCAACCCGTCCAAGTTATCGTCCCAAGCTTAACCCTCAAAATCCCTGTAGTGGATTTGCAAAGATTACCGGAAACAGAGCGGGAAGCTGAAGTTCTGCGACTGGCAGAGCAAGAAACTCAGTTACCGTTCAACCTCGCACAAGAACCCTTACTGCGAGTCACGCTACTGAAATTAGGCGAATCAGAACACGTCGTTCTGTTTGCGATACACCACATTGTCTGCGATGGTTGGTCTACCGGGATACTCACCCAAGAACTCTCCACACTCTACGACGCCTTTGTCACTGGAAAATCTTCTCCCTTGCCAGAACTCCCTCTTCAATACGCCGACTTTGCCTACTGGCAGCGTCAGTGGTTGCAAGGGGATGTATTGGAAACCCAGCTTTCTTACTGGAAACAGCAGCTAGCAGGTGCGCCAACGACATTAGAACTCAAAAAGATAGTCGGTAACTCTACCCCATCCACGCAACAAGAGGAAGGGACAGAACCATCTTTCGCCCTATCTGCAAACCTATCCGAACAGCTCAAAACCCTAAGCCGCCAAGAAGGAACTACTCTATTTATGACCCTATTGGCAGCATTTCAGACATTGCTGTACCGCTACACCAATCAAGATGACATTGTCGTGGGTACAGATGTCGCCAATCGCAATCGAGCTGAAAACGAACCACTCATTGGTTTCTTTGTTAACCTCCTAGTCTTACGGACTAATTTATCTGGCAATCCCAGTTTCCGGGAGTTGCTGGGACAGGTGCGCGAAGTGACTTTAGGGGCGTATGCTCACCAAGACTTGCCCTTTGCCAAGTTAGTAGAGGTTGTGCAACCCGATCGCAAATCCAGTCATACACCCCTGTTTCAGGTGTTGTTCGTCCTCCAGAATGCCCCTATTCCGGCGTTGGAACTGTCAGATTTAACTCTTACTCCCCTAGAGGTTAATACTGGAAAGGCAAAGTTTGATTTGGTTCTGTTTGTGGAAGAAACAGAGCAAGGAATTGCGGGTCATCGGAAGTACAACACAGAGCTG
>CADCTM010000616.1 GCA_902805485.1 uncultured Coleofasciculus sp.
CCAGCGTTTATCGGGATTCTGTATCCGACTTTCTAACCTGCGCTTTTGTTCGTCTTTGGAGATGTGGAGAAAAAACTTGATCACTGTAATATTATTAAGAGTCAGCATTTGCTCAAACTCATTAATCGTGTGATAGCGTTTGCGCCAAATATCCTCCTCTACTAAATTTTTTACTCGTACAATTAGAACATCTTCGTAGTGAGAACGGTTGAAGATTGTAATCATTCCCCGCTGGGGGGCGCGATAGTGGTAACGCCATAAAAAATCGTGACTTGCCTCTTCATCACTAGGTTTTTTAAATGACCATACTTGGCAACCTTGGGGGTTAACACCGCTAAAAACGTTTTTAATTGTGCCATCTTTGCCTCCCGTATCCATTGCTTGCAGCACTATCAATAAGCTGCGCTGGTTTTCGGCATACAAACGCTGTTGGAGTTGACTAATTCGCAGACGATGTTGTTCAAGTTCCGCTTCAACTTCTTTCTTTTTTTTGTAATCTTCAGATGTATCTGGATCAATATCCGCTAAACGAATTCTGTCTCCTGGTTGAACCCGATATTGGGGGTAATTCGGTTTTGGTGGCTTGTCTTTGGCGACTTTTTCAGGCTTCATGTCCTCAGCCGCATTATTTATTGCCTTCGCTGCCGCTTTTTTAGTCTTGTGGGTTTCCGCTTGTGCAGCATTATTAGTCGCCCCTGCCATGTCTTCGGGTGAATTGCTTTGCTTGCTCATCGTCTCTCCTGATAAATCGGCTGTTTGAACTTCTTGCCTCCGATAATAGTAGAGGTCAGGCTGTGTCACACCACTTGATAGATAAAGCTCAACGTTGCCCAGGCATTCACATCCAATGCATAGGTGTCAGAAACGGTATTCGTCGAATCTGGGGCAGAGGTAGAAGTTGTTGCCAAGGTGGCACTGCTGGCGTGTAAGTCTTGCAGTACGGCTTGTGCCACTTCCAGGGGGTTTAATAAATCGCGAATTTGCTCGCTTTCTGCTTTCAGACGACGAGATGATTCGAGAAGAGCGATCGCTTTTGTAAACGGCGCACGACTGCATATTAGTTGAACTTCCGCCAATCCACTTGGCCCAGGGATAACCCAATCCGCCGTCACTACCGATTGTGGCAAAATTAAACTATTTCCCGGGGCAATGACCGCATCGACTAGAGGCGGTTTAGGATCTGACGGCTGATCCTGCAAAGAACGCAATTTATAAAGCGCGATCGCATTCCCACCAGCATCAAACCCCAACAACATAAAATAAACCTCTGCCCCACTATAATTCTCCAACCGATACTGGACGCGACTTCCAATCGGCACACTAGGGACAGCACTTCCGCTTCCGGGCATCAAGTAAGGCTGATTTTTTGCCTCCAAGACGCCAGGAGCCGCCCCAGAAGCCCGCAAAGTTTCCCGTTGCATAACAACCGTCGCTTGAGGTGCAACCCTCTCCAGGGACGCGCGGATGCCCAAGCGAGAAGACCCTTCATTTGCCGTCAAACGCAGTAACTTTGCCGCCAGCAAGGTTTTCAGCTTCGGAGTCAGTCGAGTCACTGCCGACTTCACCGCCTCCCCTGCTTCTCCCGTAGTACTGCGAATTGGCTCACTCGCCAGATAAAACAGTCCATAACCCCCCGCATGAGTCAAGACTTCACCCGACTCAATTGCCTGAGTCTCTAGCACCTTCCCAAACAAATAATCTGCCGCTTGTTCCCCCGCCACCACCACCGAAGAAACCGCCCCAATACCAGCAAAAGCACTCGTGGCATCCACCCGTTCAATGCGTTCGAGGCGAACATCCAAAGCCACAGTTAAACCGAGGTTGTGGGGCAAAACGCGCACAGCTTCTCGCACTAGTTGTCCCACCTCTAGCGGATAATTCTCAGCAGTCGTACTGACAATTCGTGCCCTTGCCGTCAAACCCTCTTTTGAGCGCAATTGCAGTTGTGGCGATTTGAACGCCCAAACCGGGACAGAAGCTTCACTTTCAAGAGTCGGTTCGGCAGTCTTTGCAGGGGAAAGACTCAACAAAGAATTGCTCCCGTAATACTCTAAAACCGTTGCGGGTAATCCTGCCAACCAGATTTGGACGTGTTTACCATTGTCCTCCACGGCAGTTACAACGCCATCGGCCCCGATACTCGGATCAGGTGGTAAATAATAGGCAAGTAAGGGCGCATCGAGACTTTTTTGACCGATTAACTGAGGTTGTTGCTCTTTCCCTGCCAGTTGCTTAACCATGCCTGCCGCACGACTGACGCTAATTTGAACCGTCGTTGCAGGGGTTGCTTGCCACAAATGCTGAGTCAAGGCGTAGGTAAACAAACCCGCACTAAAGCCATTCCACAAAGCCTCAGTTGCCGGTTGTGTCGGACTTGCGGCAGCGAGAACAATTCCTGGTAGTTGAGGATTTTGCTTTTTTAGCTGTTCCCGCGACGATTTTAGCCGTAGCAGGACTTGTTCTTGAAACGCCAACTCACCCCCATTAGGACTTTCGGCGGGTGGGTTAGGGCAAGAGCGCACCCGTAGGTTGCCTTGGAGGATATTAGGATGAGGAGTGTAGCTGGTATCGAGTACAGTTGTCACCTGATCGGTATTTAGCGATCGCAATAACAAAATCAGCGTTTCTTCCAATAAATCATTTGCCGTCGCTGCCCCTTTGGTGGGCAAAAGGCTATCAACTGGCACTAAGCTATTGGACAAGCTGATGAGACTATCCGTTTGAGAGTCGCTCATCTTCACCTGAGAGCCGTAACCGCTGAAGTGGAAAACCACAACATCCCCCGCCTTCGCTTGGTTACTCAGATGTTCAATAAACGCTGTTTCAATATCCGCCCGCGTCGCTTGACTATCCGTCAGGGTTAAGACATCGCTAGCATTAAAACCAAACCGATGAATCAACAGTTCCCGTTGCAGTTCCACATCCGTAACACAACCACTCAAGGCTGCACTACGGGGATACTGGTTAATTCCTACCAGTAGCGCCAACTTCCGCCCACCCGGTTGTGCCAGCGCCTGGAAATAGCGATCCAATATCGGTACTGCCAAACTTTTATCACCTAGCAGTGACAGCACAGTTTCACTAACACCCAATGAGGCAAACGCTAAAAGTGCCTGTTGCAAAAAAGTCCGCCGATTAAGTCCCATATCATCGATCAGCTATTAGCTATCAGCTATAGCCTACCAGGAAGTCGATTGGTCGAATGTCATTAGTCATCGGTCACTCGTTTTTTTCGCCCCCGATGAAAGTGAGCTAAAAAGAAGAGTGACTTATGACTAGATCATCAAATCTCATAAGTTGCAATATTCATCGCCCGCGCCAACTCTGCCGCCACTTCCGGACGCGAAAATTCCGCAGGCGGTAACTCGCCCCGACGCAACATTTCCCGGACTTTCGTTCCTGATAGATGAATTCGTTCTTCCGGAGTGCTAGGACTTGTCTTTGTCGTTGCCATCTGTTGACTGCGTTTGCAATAGAAAGCGTGTTCAAACTTCATCGGCACAATACCGAGTTCTCCTGGCTCAAATTCATCAAAAATTATTTGTGAATCGTAGGTGCCGTAATAGTCGCCAACGCCTGCATGGTCACGTCCGACGATAAAGTGTGTACAGCCGTAGTTCTTGCGAATTAGGGCGTGAAAAATCGCTTCTCTCGGACCTGCATAGCGCATTGATGCTGGATTAATTGCCAAGATTACGCGGTCTTGTGGGAAGTAGCGATCCAACATAATTTCGTAGCAGCGCATCCGTACATCGGCGGCAATGTCGTCATCTTTGGTTGTGCCAACTAAGGGATGAAGAAATAAGCCATCTACTGTTTCTAGGGCACATTTTTGAATGTACTCATGGGCGCGGTGAATTGGGTTTCGAGTTTGGAAGCCGACGATGGTGTTCCAGCCCTTTTCTTTAAATAAGGCGCGCGACTGAGTTGGGTCAATTTGGTATTGGGGAAACAGGGGGTGGGGATAGCGCTGTAATAACCAGATGGGTCCTGCGAGTTTGATTGCGCCTTTGTTGTATAAAACTTTGACGCCTGGGTGTTTTAAGTCGTCGGTGCCGTATACTTGACAAGCTTCGTGGGCTTTGTTGTAGCGATATTTGCTTGTCAACTCCAAGACGCCGACAAAGCGACCTTGCGGGTCGTCTAAACGCACCCATTCGCCTTCTTTGAGGTATTCAGCGCCGTCTGCATCAACTGAGAGGGTAATGGGAATCGACCAAGGTAGCCCGTTTGCCAAGCGCATCTCGGTGACGACTTTTTCGTAATCCGCTTTCTCCATGAAGCCTGTGAGCGGACTCAGGGCACCGATCGCAATCATTTCTAGATCGGATAATAAGCGATCGTCTAGTTGCACGCGGGGTAAGTAGTCAGCTTGATCGAGAAATTCCTGGCGTTCGGCAGGGGTAGCGATGCGATTGATCAGTTGTCCACCGTGGGGGGTAATTCCGTCTAGAGGGAGAGTCAAAGTAATCCTCGTTAGTTTAACTGCAATTCACTTAAACCATATTAAATTAGCAGCTCTTCGGAACTAATGGACAAGGAGAAAAACTCCTATCGTTTGCCTGATAATGCTTTTAGTCTACTTGCGCTGTCGATAGACAAAGCCCTAGTTCAAGAAGAGTGGGGGTTAGTCCGCTTTCTTTTTCAGTATCTGTTGATACAGCAATTTGGCGTTGAATAGAAGTCATTAAGGGTAAAACAAGAGTGTGCCCTCACGATCAATTTAATGTTCACGCGATGTATTCCTGCCAAAGCAAAACCGCTGTAGATTTAGCTAATCGAGTACGCCTTCTGGCGGGGGGATGAGCAACTTTTTACCTTTTCTAATCGCTTGGTAATTTGCTTTGTTCCAAAGGCAATTATCTCCGTCACGGTTCAGGAGTTAGCCCAACAAGCACAAGTTAAACAAAAGATTCTCCTGGTTGAAGACTCAATTCCCATTCGTACCCAGATGAAGCGGATTTTGGAAGCGGCTGGGTATGAAGTGACGGCGGCTGTCGATGGGGAAGATGGTTTTAACAAACTTAAAGACAATACCTTTGCTGCGGTTGTCTCGGATGTGCAAATGCCGAATTTGGATGGATTGGAATTGGTTGCCAAAATGCGCCAACTCGACCAATACAAGGATTTGCCTGTGATTCTCGTGACAACTCTGGCATCGGAGGAGGACAAACTTCAGGGGCATCAAGTTGGGGCAAATGCCTACATTACCAAGGGTGATTTCGAGCAAGGTGTTTTGTTAGATACATTAAGGAGTTTGATTAAATGACAACGAATAAAGTGGTTCTGGTTGAAGATTCTGCTGTTGCTTTGGAAATTCTGCAACGATTACTTAATTCTTCCCCAGAGGTTGATGTGGTGGGGGTGGCGCGGGATGGTATTGAGGGTTTGGAGGTGATTAACCGGACGCGCCCGGATGTAATTTGTACTGACTTACTGATGGAAAATATGGATGGTTTGGAATTAACAAAGCGCGTTATGGCGGATGACCCCCGACCAATTTTAGTTATTAGTAATTTTGTCAGAAAAACAGATGTTGATAATGTTTTTCGCCTGCTGCAAGCCGGTGCCGCTGATGTTTTCCCGAAACCGATGACTGATTCACCTAAGGATTACGAGAAACTCAGAAATGCGCTGGTGACTAAGATTAAGGTTCTTTCTAATATGAAAGTGAGCCAAAGGCGGCAACTACAACCACCTGTTTTTGGCAGCCCACAACCAACGGGGGGGCTTTCAGGACAAGCGTTGATCACGAATGTCAGCCGCCTCAAAGTTATCACGATTGGGGCTTCTACAGGTACTCTGCCAGCGATCCAGAAGATTTTGAGTCAACTGCCGTCAAATTTTCCCTTGCCGATTATTTGCACGGTACACGTCAGTCACGGGGTTTTGTCAGGTTTGGTTAATTGGTTATCTTCTGAGTGTTCGTTGAAGGCGAAAATTGCGGAAGTCGGCGAGTCTCCTTTACCAGGAACTGTTTATTTCGCTCCGGAGAAATGCGATTTGGAATTAGACTCACGAGGTAAGTTTCTTTATTCAAACTGTCCCGTGGAAAATAAGCATTGTCCTTCGATTACTGTGACGTTTCAATCGCTTGCTAAGTACTATGGCAGGGCAACGGCTGGGGTGTTGTTAACGGGAATTGGTCGTGATGGTGCAGAAGGTTTGCAAGCAATTTCTCAAGCGGGAGGGATTACGATTGGGCAAGATGGGGCGTTTGGGATGGTGAAAGAAGCGATCGCCTTAAATGCTGTGCAGAATGTGCTTTCTCTTGATAGAATTTCCCCATTCTTGCTGGAAACTTTGTCGGCTCATTAGACTGGTGCAACAAGACTCACAGGCTGGAATGGGCATACACAAATGAAGCCTGCGGAGGCAGGCTAAAACTATTTTTGGCATTTAGTTAGTCTTTGCCTTGCGGACGAGAGCTTGTGTAGCCCAGACTAAAGTCGGTGGGACTTCTTATTCACTCTTGCTCACTGAAATAATCCCACCGCCTAATAGCAGATCCCCGTCATACCACACCGCCCCTTGACCGGGTGTCACGCCAAACTGCGGTTCATCAAAAATTAACTCAACCCGCGAATCTTCTTGGGGGATAATTGTCGCAGGTACGGCTTTTGAACGATAACGGACTTGCACCGATGCCCGAATTGGGGCAGCCGGTTCGCTAACAGAAACCCAGTTAACTCTTTCTACACGACACTTGACATCTGAGGCACTATCCCTTGCCCCGACAATCACGCGATTACGTCCGACATCCAACCCAATCACATATAATGGTTCGGCTGCGGCAACTCCTATCCCTTTGCGCTGCCCGATGGTGTAGTGGTGAATGCCTTGATGTTGACCTAAAACTTTCCCGCCTGAGTCTACAATGTCGCCGCTAGTTGGGGCAATGTATTTATCAAGAAATGTCCGCATTGAACCGTGGGACTCTACTAAGCATAAGTCCTGGCTTTCTGGCTTATCTGCAGTCGATAAGTTGTACTGGTTGGCAAGGCGGCGGGTTTCGGTTTTTGCCAATTCTCCCAAGGGAAATATCGAACTTGCTAACAGGTCTTGTGTTAAGTCATACAAAAAGTATGATTGGTCTTTTGTCAAGTCTACTGCCCGCAGTAATTGATAACGGTTACTAGCGGCATCATAATTAATCCGTGCATAGTGACCCGTAGCAATTTTATCAATGCCCAATTCCTCGCGGGAATACTTGAGCATCGGACCAAATTTGACTTCTTTGTTGCACTGAGAACAAGGCAGGGGCGTAATTCCTGCTTGATAACCGGAAACTAGGTAATCAATAATATTTGATTGAAAGACTTCCCGACTATCAACGATATGATGGGGAATGCCGAGTTGTTCGCAAATTGTCGCCGCATCAACCATCCCCTCAGAACAACATTGACCTTTCCCTTTCATTAACCATAGGGTAAGACCAACGACTTCATATCCTTGATGATGGAGGGTGGCGGCGGCAACGGAACTGTCTACCCCACCGGAAAGACCGACGACGACTCTGTTCATGAAATCACACGTAGTATGCTTGAAATATGTTTTTCTTTAGGCTAACATTCATAAAGCGAAAATGCTTGCTTCAACATCGTACCTAATCTTCTATAGTAAATTGACGCTAATATTTTGCTCATTTACGAGCAATTAAATAAAAAAACATCTTCACCAGAGTTTTTGCCGCAACGTCTTTAGCTTTTTGAGGCGGCGAGAATTTGCTGGGATGTTGTAATTTGCTCGGGACTAAAGCCTGCTTCCTTGAGGTAAGTTAAGAAATTGCGATCGCTATATCTGGCATCTAAGTCTAAGGCTTTGCGATAGGCGAGTTGGGCACGAATTCGATCATCACTATCCCAATATGCGATCGCAAGTGCAACTAAAGGGTGAGGATTACTCTGTTCGAGAGTCGCCGCCTTGGTCGCGTTAGAAACTGCGGAATCATATAATTTTAAGCGATGATATGCCAAACTTAAGTTATAAAAAGCAATTTCATTCTTAGGTTTTAAAAGTGCCGCCCAAGTGTGAACAATGACGGCTGTGGTTAAATCTCCACTTACCAAATAAACAATTCCCAAGGCGTTAAAAGTTGGGGGAGAAAAGGGATTAAGAGAAGCAGCTTGCCATAAAGACTCGGCTGCCGAGTCTTCTTGTCCTGCCAAGTGCTGCGTCCAACCTAAATTAACTCTTCCGTTGAAATTGTTAGGTTCTAGTTCAACTGATTTTTTCATAGAAGCGATCGCTTCTGGATAGCGTTTCTGCCGTTGATAAGATAATCCTAATTCCCGATACTTACTCGCTTGGTATTGGTTATTAGACGGCGCAGCAAATGCTGATTTAGAAGCTAGCAAACTGCTAGTTGAAACTATTACACTAACCAGGAAGGTAGGGAGAATTCTCACTTGCATACATCGCTAAATAGAAGATTACCCGCAGACTAGAAGTTTGGGGCTACACAAACTCTCGCCCGCAAGGCAAGGAGTAATTCGTTCCAATCAGATGATCAATATGGCAAATCATTTACTCTTAAATTTCTTCCCTTTTTACGGCTGGTGGATTAAAGGGAATGCGTTGATCAACTGGTTCAACATTAACAATACCATTGGGCGACGTCGGTGGCGCTTGTACCTTGTTATTATTAGCAAGAACATCAGTCCATTGTCGGGCTAAGTTCGTGAAATCAGACGGCAACATAATCAGTGTGGTTGTGTTATTTTCCGCGCCAATTTCTGTTAACATTTGCAACCGTCGTAGTTCTAAAGCGACGGGATTATCCACAATCAATTTAGAAGCTTCGGATAGTTTAATCGAGGCTTCTTGTTCGGCAGAGGCTTTAATAATCCGGGCACGTTTTTCCCGAATTGCTTCGGCTTCCTTCGCCATTGCCCGTTGCATACTACCGGGAATTTCGACATCTTTCATTTCCACCCGTTCAATGACAATGCCCCAAGGTTCAGTTATTTCATCAACAATTTCTTGGACTTTGACGTTAATTTTGTCACGGTTTTGTAGAACATCGTCGAGAATATTTTGCCCGACAACATTTCGTAAAGTTGTCAGTGCTGTTTGATAAACGGCTAAATTGTAATTCTCAACCTTATTAATTGCCTTTGAGGGGTCAATCAGGCGATAGTAGAGAACCGCGTTCACTTTAATCGTAACGCCATCAGCGGTAATCGTTTCTTGCGGCTCAATATTGACAGTTTTAGTGCGGATATCAACTTGACTTTTTTGCTCTAAGATAGGCATAACCCAATAAAGTCCTGGTCCCCTAAGACCTTTTAGGCGTCCTAAACGAAAGATCACGCCTCGCTCATATTCTCGGTCAACTTTCAAGCCAGAAA
>CADCTM010000617.1:0-1261 GCA_902805485.1 uncultured Coleofasciculus sp.
CGACGCTCTTCCGATCTCTCTGATTAACCTCAGATGTTGCACCATTGTCAAGAACGGGCTCTCCGGCCCGTTCCACAAAGAATGAGTTTTTTTGTGGAACAGGCATCTTGCCTGTTCCTAAACAAGTAATTGACAATTGTGCAAGATGTGAGTTAACGGGACTTAGACAAATTTCAAGCCCAAACAAAGCCCAAACTAGCGATGTTCGAGAAGAATACGTCCCTATTGTGGTTGAGCCACTCAATAAAACGAAAAGACATCGCTGTGCGAAACGCCTCTAATGCATCAACAAAGGTGTTTAAAGGTTTCGATGCCCACCGCCTTCTTAATCCTCCTGTTTTGATGTGCCATAAAATAAATGTATAGGCACAAAACACAAGAATAAAATGTCTTATTAGGCTTCTATAATCTCTGACTTGATATTCAGATAGCCCTAACCATCCTTTAGCCTCCCGATAGAAAACTTCCACCCAATTCCTTTGTGCATAGGTAGTTACTATCCACTCGGCTGTCGCTGTTGAGCCGTCAACATTGGTAAGGAAATAGTCAATATCACTAGCTTGATTGAAGGTTGAGGCATTCATAACGATAGCAATTTTTCTCGTTCCTTCTAGCTGTGATAGTTCAACTTCAACAGTTGCCGCCCAAACAGTTTTTGGCTTATCTAGATTGACTTGAACCGGGGTAAAAGTTTCATCAGGCAATGATGAAGCTAGTTTATCTAAGCGAGTCTCTTCTCGTTCCTTTGCCGATGTTTCTCTGAGTACTTTCCGGTTTTTAGCTAATCCTCCTAAATACTTGAGCTTCCTTTTTTCCAGTTCCTGTAGAAACGTTGTGTTATTTCCATAGCCCGCATCAATTAATACGATACTTGGTCGATATCCTCTCATCAAGCTTCGCTCAATTAATGCTAAGGCTAGCTCCGGCTTTTTCTTGAATTCTGGGTCTTTTTTTCCTTCACGTAAAGAATTAGCGTGTTGGTATAACTCTAGATCTAACGGTAGGCTTTTTTTCCCATCATGTAGATGTGTTGTTACCACCACTATCGGGTTATCGGTTTTCCCGATTTCTCCTATGTACTGCCGTCCCACTCCGGCTGTGAAATTACCACTTTTTCTATGTCCTGAGTCATCTACGATTAATGTGAATCCTCTACTTATCCGAGGCAAGGCTGCACTGATTCATCACTTCCAGGCGGCGCTCATTTACCTTTTGAGCTGACCAGGGGGCTTCTGTCAAAAAATGGTGTAATCGGTGGTAA
>CADCTM010000617.1:1271-1816 GCA_902805485.1 uncultured Coleofasciculus sp.
TTTCCCATCATAGAGATGTGTTGTTACCACCACTATGCCGTTATCTGTTTTCCCGATTTCTCCAATGTATTGCCGTCCTACTCCCGATGTGAAATTGCCGCTTTTTCTATGCCCTGAGTCATCTACAATTAACGTGAATCCTCTACTTATTCGGGTTTGAGAGCACTGATTCATCACCATCAGGCGGCGCTCGTTCACCTCTTGTGCCTCCCAGGGTGCTTCTGTCAAGAAATGATGTAATCGGTGGTAAGTCACACCTACGGCGTTATTCGCCATTTGTGACAGGTTTTTTCGTTCACTTTCTCCTAGTAATCCCCCTATATAGTTTCTAAACTCCCGTTTTTGCGCTTGATGTCCCCAGATATCATCAAAGCGTTTGCACCATCTATCGAAGCAAGGAGGCATAGCGGCGGGAGTCGTTTCTTTCATTTGTTCACCCTTACGTGAAATACCTACCCTACATGAATTCTACCCTTATTGACTCTCTATTTTCGTTTAAGTCCCGTTAATGACGCTGTTATGGTTGATGCCCGTCACCCGCTCAA
>CADCTM010000618.1 GCA_902805485.1 uncultured Coleofasciculus sp.
AGTGACGACGACTAAGACACTGACGCTCGTTAAAGATCCAGAACGCCTAGAAAAACGCCTCAAGGAAATTCCTCCAGAACCTGGGGTTTACCTGATGCGGGACTCAAGCGATCGCATTCTCTACATTGGTAAGTCCAAAAAACTGCGATCGCGTGTTCGTTCCTATTTCCGTGACTCCCAAAAATTAAGCGATCGGATCATGATGATGGTGCGGCAAGTCGTTGAAATTGAATTCATCGTCACCGACACCGAAGCTGAAGCGCTAGCATTAGAAGCTAATCTTGTCAAGCAGCATCAGCCCTATTTCAACGTGCTGCTGAAAGATGATAAGAAATATCCTTATGTTTTGATTACCTGGTCAGAAGAATATCCGCGTATTTTCATCACTCGTAATCGGAGACTAGCGAAGGAGAAAGATAAATACTACGGGCCGTTTGTGGATTCCGGTTTATTGCGAACCACCTTACGCTTGGCAAAACGACTCTTCCCAATCCGGCAGCGTCCCCAACCGCTATTTAAAGACCGTCCTTGTCTGAATTATGATATGGGGCGTTGTCCCGGCGTTTGTCAACAATTAGTTACGCCAGAAGACTATCGCAAAACTATCCAAAAAATCGCCATGGTTTTCCAGGGACGGACTGGGGAATTGATGGATGTTTTGACCCAGAATATGAATCAGGCGGCAGAGTCGTTGAATTTTGAGGCAGCGGCGCGAATTCGTGACCAAATTGCCGGGATTAAATCTTTGGGTGCTGACCAAAAAGTGTCCTTGCCAGATGATACGGTTTCACGAGATGCGATCGCCTTAGCTGCAAATGCTCAACACGCCTGCATTCAACTCTTCCAGACTCGTGCAGGTCGCTTAGTGGGACGCTTGGGGTTTTTCGCTGAAATGCCTTCCTTTTCATCTCCTCCTGACCAAGGAAGCGCAGAACTAGGAGCGATTTTACAACGAGTATTAGAGGAACATTACCAAGCGGCTGATTCGGTAGAAATTCCCTCTGAGATTTTGGTGCAACATGAATTGCCAGATGGGGAAATGTTAGCGGAATATTTAACCGAAAAGAAGGGGCGTAAAGTTACTATTTTCGTTCCCCAACGGCAAGCGAAAGCTGAATTAATCGAAATGGTGGAGCGCAATGCTAATTATGAGCTAGAACGTACCCAAAGATTTGCTGACCGCAATACGCAGGCAATGCAAGATTTAGCTGATATTCTTGACTTGCCAGATTTGCCGCACCGCATTGAAGGTTATGATATTTCCCACATCCAAGGTGCAAATGCTGTTGCTTCTGGGGTGGTGTTTGTCGATGGAACTCCGGCAAAGCAACATTATCGCCACTATAAGATTAAGAATCCGGAGGTTAAGGCTGGACATTCCGACGACTTTGCCAGTCTTGCTGAGGTAATTGGACGGCGTTTTCGTAAGTATGGAGAAGATCCGCAATTGCCGCGTGTTGGCAATCCAGATTGGCCAGATTTAATCATGATTGACGGCGGAAAAGGTCAGTTATCTGCGGTTGTCGCGGTTTTGCAAGATCTGAATTTGATGGAAGATTTGCGCGTCGTTAGTTTAGCCAAGCAGCGAGAAGAAATCTTTCAACCTGGTGAGTCTGAACCGATACCAACCGAAGCGGAACAACCGGGGGTGCAACTATTGCGGCGTCTGCGGGATGAAGCGCACCGATTTGCCGTGAGTTTTCATCGTCAACAACGGAGTGATAAGTTAAAGCGATCGCGTTTAGATGAAATTCCGGGGTTAGGTTTCCATCGGCAAAAACAGTTGTTAGCGCATTTTCGCTCGATTGATTATATCCGTGAAGCGTCTGTGAAACAGTTGGGGGAAGTTGCAGGAATTGGGCCGCGTTTAGCGCAAGAAATCTACGATTATTTTCATCCTTGAAATCTGCCAGGTAGATAATCCCACTTTTACCTCCTTGAGGGACCAGGATTAAGCAATCGCGATGCGCTCAATCTAATCAGGTAGGGGTGATAGTTGTTTGTGTCATAAGAACCCACCCAAACTCGATAAGTACCAGCCTGCCACTGACCGGCAATGCCAGGGTTTTTCCCTTGAAAGTCATCATTACACCAAGTACCACCGGGACCACTAATTACCAAAGTTGTATCCTGGGGACTTTCAACAACCAAACTAAAATAGTTGAAGAAGGATCTTAAAACCAATGTATGGTCAGGGGCTTTATCC
Source organism: uncultured Coleofasciculus sp. (assembly GCA_902805485.1). Taxonomy (GTDB): domain Bacteria; phylum Cyanobacteriota; class Cyanobacteriia; order Cyanobacteriales; family Coleofasciculaceae; genus CADCTM01. Next base: position 2,207 of record CADCTM010000618.1, read on the forward strand.
ATAAAACCGACACAAGGCCCGGTCGGCGTTTGTTTTCGACTACCAACGTTGCTTGCAGGTACAGAACCGCCGCTGATCCCTCGAATTGTCATGGGGTCTGGCGAAAATCGGGGCCGGATGGTGACGTTCTCGAATATAGTCTGAGATTGTGCTGGCTCCTCGATTAAGGCTAAATTACTAATTAATAGCCCGATCGCAGTTATCGCAACGACACAAGCGTTGCCTGTCGTGATCCTGTTTTTAGTTACCCGGCTAAACATCCGAATCAATTTCGTCCCTCGCTGTAACACTTGCTTTTGTATCCTAACGGTGATAAGCGGCACGTTTGTTTTGGATATTAACGGCTGTAATGTTATTGGGGACGAGGGATTTGTTGATTGTGTTCCGAAGTAGCCTTTGTGCTGGTTATGCGGCTTGTGCTAGTGCTTGCTGTAACCGGGCTTTGTCGAGTCCTGATGAGTGCAGAAGTACCCAGGATTCAATCAAATCGGGTCCGTGGACATCGCCTGTGAGGGCAGCACGAAGCGATCGCATTATTAACCCTTTTTTGACCTTTTTCTCGGTTGTCACCTGTTTAATGATCTCCTGGGCAGCAACTGGTGTCAGTTCTGAGTGGTTATCTAGTGCTTCTATAATGCCTTGGATCACGTCAGCCGCACCTTCTTTTTTCATCTGATCCGTTGCTTCGGCACTAAACTCAACCGACTCGGTGAAGAACATCCGCGTCATGTCTACCGCTTGGGGTAAGCGACTGAGGCTTGGACCAATTACGGCTGCCATTTGTTCTAACCAAGAGCGATCGCGATCTTGGTCAAATTCAAATCCCGCTTCTTTCCAGTAGGGAATTAGCAAATCAACCAACTTTTCTGCTGGCATGGCATGGAGATATTGACCATTTAACCAGTCCAATTTCGCCCAGTCAAATTTTGCTCCGGCTTTATTGACGCGCTCAAAACTAAACAATTTTGCCGCTTCTTCTAAGGTGAAGATTTCCTGTGTTGAGTCGGGTGCAGACCAACCTAGCAGTGTCATATAGTTGACTAATGCTTCTGGGGTGAACCCCATTTTTTTGAAGTCAGAGATGGAAGTCACGCCGTCGCGCTTCGAGAGTTTTGCTCCTTTCTCGTTCAGGATGAGGGGGGTGTGGGAAAATTCTGGTACCGCTTCTCCTAGTGCCTCGTAGAGCAAAATCTGTTTGGCGGTATTGGCAATATGGTCTTCGCCTCGGATCACATGGGTAATTTTCATGTCGATGTCATCGACCACCACGGCAAGATTGTAGAGTGGTTGACCGATTGCGCCTCCAACTGAAGCCCTGGCGATTACCATATCACCTCCAAGGTCGCTGGCTTTCCAGGAGAGTTTTCCCCGTACTAAGTCGTTCCAGACAATTTCCCGGTTATCGTCAATGATGAAGCGAATTACGGCTTGTCGTCCTTCGGCTTCAAATGCGGCTTGTTGTTCTGGTGTTAGGTTACGATGCCGATTATCATAGCGGGGGGCTTCTTTTCTGCCTTTTTGGGCTGTCCGCATTTCTTCGAGTTCGGCTTCTGTGTCGTAGCTGCGATAGGCTAATCCTTTATCTAGAAGCGTTTGTGTGGCTTGACGGTAGAGGTCGAGACGTTTTGATTGGTAGCTGGGTCCTTCATCCCAGTTCAATCCTAGCCAGGTGAGTCCTTCGAGGATGTTTTCGGTGTATTCGGGGCGCGATCGCGTTTGGTCGGTGTCTTCGATGCGTAGAATGAATTGACCGCCGTGGTGACGGGCAAATAGCCAGTTGAAGACGGCTGTTCTTGCCGTACCGATGTGTAAGTTGCCGGTTGGACTGGGGGCAATACGGACTCTAACGGTCACGAGAAGTATCTCTTTTGGTGTTTGGTGTTAGTTTATTTTACTGGCTATCTCTTCTTGAAATAGCTGACTGGGGAGAGATGGCGTTAATACGTTTATGGCGGGGGATGCTTTCTCGATCAGATTTATGCAAAGACTGGATCTAAAGGCGATCGCATTAGGTGTGGAACAATGATTTGCTTTACTTGGACAACGGTTGCTAGCGTTCGGCTTGTCTAAAAATCCACAATCAGTCTGACTTAATCTGACTTAAATAGTTATTTCTGGTCACGTTAAGAGCTAACTCTAGATAGACGCCTAATGTCACTGACTTGCTCTATTGTAGGAGCGTGGTTTTTTCGAGTCCCTTATGCATTCTGCACCTCACAACGGTAATCGTCGCAAAGAAATTCTCCGGGGTGTCCTTGCTGTCTCGCTCATCATTGTCGGGAGCACCCATTTTATTAGACCGGAGCAATATGCTCGAATTGTACCACCACCCTTTCCACCTTTGGCATCCGTCTATGTTAGCGGTTTCTTCGAGATTCTCGGCGGCATTGGTTTAATGATTCCTTTGGTCAGTGTGGCGGCAGCATGGGGACTAATTTCCCTATTTATTGCTGTGTTTCCTGCCAATATTTATATGACTTTGCACAACATTAAACTTGAAGGAATCCCCCAAAGTCAAGCACTTTATTGGGGAAGACTGCCTCTTCAAGCCGTGTTAATTGCCTGGGCATATTGGTATACTCGCCAACCAGAAACACAACGAGGAGCCTCAGCAAGTGCGGCAAAGGCAGACTCTTTGCTTCCTTGAAGAACGCTTGAGACTTTAGTCGGGGTTTATTTAGGGTTTGGTGAGTGTGTTACTTTTATAGCCCACTCACTAACTCCCCCAACTTATTCGCTTTTTAGAACGGGACTGACGGGGCTCGAACCCGCAACTTCCGCCGTGACAGGGCGGTGCTCTAACCAATTGAACTACAGTCCCAACTTTTGACCCGTTTTTAAGTATTGCGCTTTTATACGCATTTGTCAAACAAATTTTTGAAAGTTTCCTTTTTGCGGGAAGGAGCGCCTTCCTTTGTTTGACACTCCTCCTATTTTATTCTAAAAACACCAATTTTTGAGCTTATTTTTGAATAATCTACCGCCGTTGTTTAGGAGATGATAAGGTTACGGGTACTTCACCTGCTCGGTGAAAGGGGTAGAGCCTCTCCATCTGGAGAATTAGCAGGAAGATTAACAGTTGAATCGGCCAAGGTGCGAGGGCGAAGCCGAAAATTGAGCAAAAGATGGCACAGCCAATAGCCAGTAGGCGCAGAATTTCCTGAGACGCACGTAGAAAAATAAAAATGCTCCCTAGTGCGGATGCTAGAAAAATAAGATACATGGGAATCATATTAAAAGCCTTATGTAAAGTTGTTACAGGCTTCCTTACAATAAAGATTAGGAAAGCCAGCATTGCTCCAACCTAGCATTTACTCCAAACAAAAGCCGTGATTGAGAACACTCTTATTCAAAGAACATTGCCTAATTTTGTATTAGCCGAAAAACTATCAGTAAAACTAAAATTTGCGATCGCTCATCAGCGAGAAAATTAGGCTCAAATTAAGTCAGTCAAGGTTGAACGGGGTTTTGCAGAAAGTTCACCAACCAGTTTTTGAGATGATAAGTAGCGCGACAGTCGTCTTCGTTATAGCGCAAGATAAGATCAAGTAAAGAGCGATCGCCACTTTCCAACCACTGATCATACAAGCAGACACATTCTTGACCTGTTATCCCCGCATCACGCCATTCAAACCCTAGCCATCTGGCAAGGTGTTTTAGAGAATAGCTTTCCACTGGCAGCGTCACGGTATTCATAACTTGCTGATGCACATCCACAAAGCGGGACAGCAGGTGTTTTGCCGACTGGGGTGTTTTATACAGCTTAACTAAGCGTTTTACTGTTTCAACTTCATAATCAGAAAAGTGGAAGATTGGGGCATCTGGATAGAGTGCAACTAAATCTAAAAATTGCTGCCAAATTGATGCTTCATCGTTGGGAGTTTCTGCTAGAAAGGGATGGAATGTTTCGGTATGAGTGCGTCGATCAATTACCAAGACTCCTAGTAAGTAGTCAAGCTGTAGTTCAGGTTCTGCTTCGATATCAAAGTACAGTTCAACAGGCGCTGTCGGTAAGGTGTTAGCCTTCCTGAAAGTCTCCGGGGTATTAGTGTTAGAAAAATGCCTTTGACGAAGGATTGCCCGATTTTGGACGGTGGATTGAGCTTGCTGAACCAATTCCGAGGCAATTTCACTAGTAACGACTGTTTCTAGGGTGCTAATTGAAGCCGCGGCGAGAGATTTTACCGTTGTGACACCTAGTGTCTGCAAATCTCGGTAACGTGCCGGCGTTACTCCGGGTAACAGAGAGATATGTTCCTGAGATTGTGCGATCGCATAACAGCTACTGTACCATCGGCAAAGATTACATCGTTGACGGGATATAAAAACCTCTGGCTCTTGATGTAACAGCAGTGTTTCGATACATTCTGATAGAATGTCCTGCATCAGGGGCATCCATCGTTCGAGATTCACGGCATAGGAATCTTGGCGGCGCAAAATTAACCAGGCTGTTTTGGGACAGATGCCCTGAGCAACCGCTAGCAGTTGAGCGCTAAAAGCAGCAACAATTTGATATTCTGGCTTAGGACGCCTGCCTAACTTAATGCTTGTGGGAACATATGTCCAATCACCAAAAATAGATTGCCCAGGCTGTTTGATTAATAAATCAGGACGACTCAGCAAAGTCACACCTTGAGTTGTCTGCATTAGCAAGACAGATTGAGAAATGCGTTCTCTTCCCTGCTGCATCAATTCTAAAGTTGCTTTTGCCCCGGCTTGCCAATCGCCTCGTGGGTACTCCGGTGAGTAATGAGCTTCTCTGGCAAGAACGGCTTGCTGATGTGTCTGGCTATCTCGTCTCAGTTTTCGCAGAAAGTCTTGCTCTTGATCTTGCGAACTTAAGTCTCCGTAAATATCCAGAAACGCTCGACGCCGACAGCGTTTGTAATATAACAGTAAATCGTTGGTCAGCAACATCGCTTCAAGCTAGGAAACATCATCCGGCGGTAAGGCTGATGCCAACGAGTTTTCTCAAAAATTATCTCGGGATCACAAAATCTCATTACAATCAATTTTTTCAGGCAATGGATACGGAGCTTTCAAGCTGAGTTAAAAATTACTTAGTCTCTAAAGATAAGCGACTGAATTTCTTATTGTATCCTTGCCTTGCCAATAGTGCCGTGCCATATGCGGCTGCGCTGTGGGCCGATGGCAGGATCGGTACTTGAAGGTGACGCCCTCTAATTGTTGTCCAGGTTGAATTTTTTGCCCCTCCACCACTGGTGTAGACGCCAGTTATGGGAGTTGCCCCCAACTGTTGCAATAACTGATATCCCCGTGCTTCAATTCGAGCGATGCTTTCAAGTAAACCGTGGAGAAAGTTTACTGATTCGGCTGGCTTCGGTTCGACGCGGGGTAGTAGATGAGGGTCGTTGATCGGAAAGCGCTCACCGGGTTTAAGTAGAGGATAATAGTCTAATGGACTCTCGTGATTCGCTTCAATTTGACCACTCAACTCCTCTAATTCAGCATCACTAAAGAAGTGCCGCAGTACCAACCCGCCAGTATTAGAAGCGCCGCCAACTAGCCATAAATCGCCTAAGCGATGGCTATAAATTCCAAACCGGGCATCATTTATAGGGGTAGAGCTTAACAGTTTTAGGACTAAGGTGGAACCCAGAGAAGTTACGGCTTCACCAGGAGATCTAGCACCAGTAGCGAGAAATGCGGCAATACTATCTGTTGTTCCAGCACACACCAGGCAGTTTGTTTGGAGACCTAGCTGATGAGCAATATTAGGTAATAACTCAGCTATGGGTGTACTAGGGGCAACAATTTTCGGCAAATGAACTGGTATTTTTAGATTTTCAATCCATTGCGGGTAGCATAAGCTTTCAACATCATAACCAAGTTTCAAGGCATTGTGATAGTCACTGATACCTAGTTGACCATGCAGGAGAAAAGCTAACCAGTCTGCCTGATGCAGAAAATAAGAGTTCAGGGTTTTGAATCTTGAGTTTTGAATAAACCAGAGGAGTTTGGTGAGGCTGGATGTTGCGTTTAAGACAGTATGGTTAGAGGGAGCAATGGTTTTTAAGATTTCCATCAGTTCTACACCGCGCCCATCATTGTACATCAGGGGTTCATCAATCGGCTGTCCAATAGCATCGCACAGCAGTACGGTTGATGAAGTTCCATCGACTGCGATTGCTCGAATTTCCTGACGTCGTTTCTGAGGAATTTGCTTAATTAAGGTAAATAAAGCGGTTTTCCAGCCAGTTAGCATCCCTCTAGCTAATATCGGTGTTTCAAAGGCATAGTTGCCTTCATTTTGAATTTCTCCAAAATCGTCAATCACAACTACCCTTGCACCAGAAGTACCAAAATCAACGCCAAGGTAGAGGTTCATGATCAGGTTAAGGAAAAGTTAATTGGCTAGATACTAGTATGCCCCATTAATGAAGTCTAAAAAACCAAAAAGCCGCCCCCTAACTAGTAGTTAGAGGGCGGCTTTGTCTGAATATTGACCTGGCATCGAGCTATTTTCCCGTGGGGCTACCCCCAAAGTATCTTCGCCGCAGCAACGTTTCACGAACCGAGTTCGGGATGGAGTCGGAGTGGAGCCATCGCGCTCTTGACACCAGGAAGGGAAAAATTGTTCACCCTCAAGACTGCACAGCAATTGGAATGTTTGATTTTCAGTTTGATTAAAAGACCGTGAGGTCAAGCCCTCGGTCGGTTCGCACGCCTTGGCTGCATCCCTTACAGGACTTCCACCGAGCGCCGATTAACAGGTGTTCTGCCTGTGACCTTACCTACTTAAAGTAGTGAGAGCACTCATCTTGAGGTGGGCTTCCCACTTAGATGCTTTCAGCGGTTATCCGCTCCGCACATGGCTACCCAGCGTTTACCCTTGGCAGGATAACTGGTACACCAGCGGTGCGTCCTTCCCGGTCCTCTCGTACTAAGGAAGGCTCCTCTCAATGCTCTTGCGCCTGCACCGGATATGGACCGAACTGTCTCACGACGTTCTGAACCCAGCTCACGTACCGCTTTAATGGGCGAACAGCCCAACCCTTGGGACGTACTTCCGCCCCAGGTTGCGATGAGCCGACATCGAGGTGCCAAACCTCCCCGTCGATGTGGACTCTTGGGGGAGATCAGCCTGTTATCCCTAGAGTAACTTTTATCCGTTGAGC
>CADCTM010000619.1:0-2408 GCA_902805485.1 uncultured Coleofasciculus sp.
AAGAGGGCTTCGTTGCTGGATAATTACTGAAGTGTCTGTTAGAAGCCTCTAATGTTTACATCAACATTATTCCCAAAGTAATAAAAAAATAACTCATTATTCCCCAAATAAAAATAGTAATACCTGGAATTGTTCGACACATTACTAAGAAATTCGCTCCCCCAACTCCCCAGTCTGGGAGGAGTAAGAGCTTTCTTAATTCCCTCCAAAGTTGGGGAATTTAGGAGGTAAAATGAGTGATTCGCGTCAATTTTAACTTGCAATCAACTGAGAAGGCGCGACGCGCCACAATTGCTCTAACCCACAGGCAGGCATCGTCAAATACAAAACATCACCCGCACTCAAACAAGTCTCCAAAACATCCCAACCATGAAGCGTTTGGCAAGTCGTTTCAATATACAACGGCACAAAATCAGCCGTCATTGCCACATCTTTAACGCGACGCCCACAAAAAGGATGTCCTGGTGTAATCATCGTTGCTAAAGCCACCCAAAGCGTATTACCGGTCATGCCATTCCCTAAAATTCGCCCTCCCAAAGCTGCTGCTGCAAATGCCGGAGTTGCAATTTCTGCTGGACAAAGTACTGCTTCAAATTCAAAAACCTGCTGCACCATCCGAGAAAACTCTGGGTCTTGATTCCGCACAACCACAGGCAATTTCGGTCTGAGACTTTTCGCACTCAAGGCAATTTCTAAATTGATCGTATCATCGCTTGTTACTGCTAAAAGGGCTTCGGCTCGTTGCACATTCGCTGTCGTGAGAGTTGCCGATAAACTAGCATCGCCGTGAATGACAGGAATGCCGAGAGCGCGGACAATATTAAGGAAACGGTTATTAAGGTCGCGCTCGATTACAACAACTTCGTGTCCGTGGCAATGAAGTTGGTTGACGATTTGAATCCCAATCCCGCCAAGTCCGCAAACAATATGATGATTTCGCACTGGCACTCTTACCGCGTCGATAAACTGTTTAAATCTGGCGCCTAAAACAAAATCATTAAGTAGGGCGTAGAAGATACCAATAACGCCTGCTCCTACCAGCATCATCACTGCTGTAAAGATTTTAACGCCGTCGGGTGTATTTTCTATCACTTGTTCTTCACCACCTGCACCCGTAATCATGCCAACGGAGAAATACAGGGCATCAACAACTGATGTTTTCTGATTAACACAGACATAAGTCACTGTCGCAGTCGCAATCATTAATAACAGGGTGAAAGCGACGACTAGCACTGATTGAGCGTGATTTTGAAACTGTCGCAGACTTGTTAGGACTTTAAAGAGTTTACGCAACCAAGAGCGACGACGACTATTGAAGTTGGGTTGAGTGCCGATGATTAAGCGATCGCCTATTTCCAATTGCAATCCACGGGCGACGGCGGAAACTAAATCAACTTGACCTCTATTCGGTAGGTAGTAGATTAGCATACGCGATCGATCCTCCCACAACTCATTTAAGCGGCGCCCCATCCAAGGATGATGTTCATGGATTACTTCTTCGTAGATCGGCCAAGTTTGATTAAATAGTCGTAGTTGCCCAATCGCTTCATTTCCCAGTGCCGCAAAAGCAAATACTGGTGCTGCCAAAGCCGAAACGCTTAAACTAACGTGATCTGATAGCGTTTGATCTAAGCGATCGCCTAAACTTCTGTTAAATAATCGGTTAATAATCCGAATTCGAGGATTGAGAATTTTTGCCTGAGTCAGTATTGCCAGATTTAGAGCATCATCATTACTCGCTAAAACCAGCGTATGAGCTTCCTCAATGCCCGCACTGAGCAAAGTAGACGCCGCCCGTAACTCGCCAATCACAACATTATCCTCTTCCTCTTCACCCGCCAGAGGTCTGTCACTGATGCCAACAACAGCCGCTCCCTGTTGCTTCAGTAAGCCAAAAATCTTTGCTCCCGTCAGACCCAAGCCACAGACAATGATTCGGGGTTTCATCAATCAGCCTTATTTACAGACAGATTTCTGTCTTTTAAGATTCAACCCCCTATTTTCGTGCAAGGTCGCTGGCAGAATTGTAGCTGTAGACACCACTACAAGGGCAATAGAATTCGCGGCTACAAAAACTTGCGTCCGCAAGGCAAGGACTAATAATCTGGAAACCCACGCAAGCGGGTTTTGTTTGTCTATCCCCGTTTACGTCTGTGGGCTTACTCAAAAAGTCCTGGCATCACGATTGCAGGTTGGTTGAGGTGACTTAATGCCGCAACTTCTTGATCGTGGAGGAATTCACTATAGTCTGCTAATGTATCGACGCCGAGGAAGTTGAGGACGATTTCCGCTGCTATCCAAACAATTGTTTTAACTAATGCCGTCTTCCAGTGAATTTTCATTTTATATTACCTCCTACAACCAAGAGATGGAGGCTGATGTTTTGGGGTTAGAACCTTGTGTTTAAA
>CADCTM010000619.1:2418-30937 GCA_902805485.1 uncultured Coleofasciculus sp.
AGGGTCAATAACACCTTTTACGCAAATTATTGACATCTTTTGCCTTTAATGCTTATAAAAGCTGCTAACTTCATCAATCCTTTTTTTTCGGGCTGATTATCTTGAGCTGTATTTAACAAAATGGCGTCAATCAGAAATTGTCCCCTAAATCCCTACCGCCTAGGGTTTGATTGAGCCAAGAATTTTTTCTTGTTCGTCGTCTGGTAAATTCTAGTTAAAAATAAAGGTATATAGCGATTTATTGCCAAAACAAACTCCGATTAATATGAACTACCACGTCATCTACGACGGCAACTGCAATCTTTGTGTCAGCCTGGTGCAGGTACTAGAAAACCTGGATCAGGGAAAGCTATTTGATTACATCTCGATGCAGGAAGCCGACGCCTTAAGAAATTTTGGGGTAACGCCTGAAGACTGCGAGATGGGGATGATTTTAATTGATGCCAAGTCGCCCCAACGTCGCTGGCAAGGGAGTGATGCGGCTGAGGAAATTGGGCGTCTGTTACCAGTAAGTGATGTTTTTGTTTCGGCTTACCGCGCACTGCCTGGGTTGAAATGGATGGGCGATCGCGTTTATGAGCAAGTCCGCGATCATCGTTACACGTTGTTTGGTAAGCGTACTAGTACCTACAAATCTGCTTATCCTTTGGGTTGTGGGGCGTCCTCCACTGGAAAGAGTTAATAATATGTCATTGTTACTGCTTGACTTGGATAATACTGTGGGAGAACTACTCGACGGGCATAAGTTCATCCAGCGTCTATGCGCTCAAAGAATTATTGCTAGGGCACAGGGACAGGGAGCGATCGCCTATTATGAGTCGCTGGGCTGGAAAATAGTTGGCATCACTAAACAAGCAGGTGTTGCCAGTGGCAAAAAGTCCCTGCAAAGTTGCATTAAAGAGCAGGAGGAATACACCTTAACTTTATTGCCGACTCTGAAGGAGATTTACTTTTGCCCTGAATTTGAGGGGAAAAAGTGCTTCTGTGTCACCCTTAACAAGGTTCACGACTATAACCAGCATCGCGCATCTGGAACGTTTCGGAAGCCTCAGCCAGGGATGTTAAACCTGGCAATACAAAGGCATCAGCCTGATTTGGCGCTGACGGTAGGCGAATGAAGATAGAGCCGCTTTCCTTAGCCCGTGGGATACGATTTCAGCAAGCTCAAAGCCCGAGGCAAATTTATGGCGATGCTGTCTGCACCCAAAAGGGCTAGAGGGAATTTAGTCACTCCCTTTCTCGATCGCCGACTCGATCACAAGAGTCAGAATCCAGAGCTTTTAATTGTAGAATTAATAATTCCCCACGGTTAAGGTATTCATGAAACTCCACTGCTGCTACAGACTATTAGCCGTGTTGCTGGTATAACTTTCTTAATAAATAGCCCTGGCTCAAAAGTTTAGATTTTATGACACAAACTAATCAAGCTTTGCGCTTGCAAGTTAACCACTATCGCTCCTATATTGCAGTTTCCTCTGAGGAAATGGAAGTTGGATTTTGTACGCCGGAGTTTGCTGCCAGAATTGTTGAAACGTTTAATGAGTATGAAAGATTAAATGAAGAAAGTGAGACTCTAAGCAAAGCTTTACAAATGGCGTGCCTCGATTTAATAAAGCGAACCGGCGGCAACAGGAATAATGTTAATAAACTGATCAAACAATACTTGGAAAAAGCCAAGCGTCCTGAGCATGGAACACGAGCTATTGCCTACTTACTACGGGAAAGGCAGATATCTCTGGATTTGAGTACAAAGGACTTTGTTCGCTTCTGCTATTCTTACAAGCTCTCTCCTAAAGAACTAAAAGATATTTATACTGGCGCAGAAGTTAGCGACAATCAAATCAGAGCGCTTTCACGCATTTTAGGCAAATCCGTTGAAGAGTTGACTGAGGTACGAGATGGTTTTACTGATAACGAACTCAAGCGGTTGGCACGCATTCTTGGTACATCAAATGAGGAGTTAGCAGAGCTTTTTGAAAGCTAAAGTAGTCATTGGTCATTAGTTTTTAAATACAGCCATTTTCCTTAAGAGTTGAAAAAGTGTGAGACAAAGAATTGCAGGGTAGCACAGGCGTGCTACCCTACAGATGTATTCTTTTAACATTTCTGAATGGTGGGTGTTTTTTAACCAATGACTAATGACTAATAACTAACTACATAACTCCAGGAAGAACAACACCGACTTGATTGTTAAATATCTCCATATCCCTTTGATCTTTTTCCTCAAAACTCGCTTGGAAGTACTCAGGAACTGCTGGCCAATCGCTTGAGTCATATTCTGGATAATCGCCGAGTTTTCGTTTATTAACCAGTTGAGTTACACCTAGCAATTCGCCGTCAGAGCCTAAAACAGGCATACATAACAAGCTACAAGTACGATAACGAGTTTTTTCATCTGTTTTTCGCGCAATATCCGAGCTGGGATGGTCATAAAGGTCGAAAGAAATATTGACAGATTGACCTGTTTGTGCAACCATTCCTACAAAACCTTCTCCCATTGGCACTCGCGTTTCTATTAAAGAACCATCGGCTTGAGGAATTTGCGTCCACAATTCATTATTTTGATAATCGACAAGCCACAGCGTACTGCGATCGGCATTGGTGAGTTTTTTCGCCGCCTGCATTACTTTTTGCAGTAATTCTTCTGGATTTCCGCTACTTTGGCTAACGAAACTGATCGCTTGATACAGCGGATCGATCGCTTTTCGTTGCTCCTGAATCGTTCGGATTTCCCGATGAAACGATTGAAACGCTAGTAGAATCGGCAGAACAGACTTAGTTCGCTGCTTCAACTTATCCGCGTCAGTTTGCGTAAACCCATGAGGATCAAGTTGTTCGGACAAAGGAACATTATGCACAAGTGGGGATTTTAACTTGTTGAAAGCGCGAACAATTGCTAATATCTGCCCCTTCTGATTCATAATTGGAAATAACAACACACTCTGTAGTTTATGGATGCTTAACGGACTGATCCCTCGGTAGATTAAAACATCATTAAACTTCCCCGGTTGATTGCTTGCTTTTACAGATTTTGTTCCCACAATCTTACTAGCAATCCCTTGACTTGCCGAAATCCGAATTTCAGTCGCGCTTGTCTCTCCTTCTTCTAAAACTAACGACCAAAACCCCGTTTCTTCCGCATCCAAAATAAAAATAGTTGTGTGTTCCGCCTCCAATAAATTACCAATTGATAACTTAATAAAACTCAGGAGATGGTAAAGCGCATTGTACAACGCTTCATCACTTTGCTCCGCCACAGAATTACTCAGTACAGCTAACGCATTATAAATCGCTTCTTTAGGTTCAATTTGCGCTAACTGCTTCAAGGTTTCATGGGTTTTAACGAATTGAAGGACTACTCCCACCCGCTCATTAAAAACCTGCATAGACTGGCGGTCATTTTTATCAAAACTTGCTTTAAAAAAGTCAGGAACCGCCGGCCATTCGTCTTTGTTATATTCCCCATAATCGCCGGGTTTGCGTTTATTAATCAGTTGAGTTACACCCAACAACTCACCATCAGGACTTAAAACCGGCATACACAATAAACTACAAGTACGATAACGAGTTTGTTCGTCGGTTTTTTTAGAATTTCCCGCACTCGGATGATCGTACAAATCGAACCCAATATTCATCGGTTCGCGAGTTTGTGCAACTTGACCGGTAAAGCCAACTCCAACAGCACAGCGTAGTTCTCCTTTTCCCGGCAATTCTGTCCACAAATCACCCCGGTCATTATCTACTAACCACAGCGTACTCCGGTCGGCATTCATCAGTTTTTTTGCCGTATTCATCACGCGCTGAAGAATCGCTTTTGTATCCAAATTAATCTGGTCAAGAGACCGAGTTGCTTCGGCAAGTGCGGCAGTTGCTCTAAGTTTTTTAGTTGCTTTATAACAAGACTGGCAACTTTCGAGAATCCGCCGAATTGGCACCACACATTTAGCCAAGCGTTCCAAATCTAATTTTGTAAATCCCTTATGCTCAATTTCGGAATGAACGTTAGCTTGGGGATGTTCAAAATCAAAGGTTTCTCCTGTGTTATCTCTCCTAAAAGAATGAAGCAATTGTGGAACCGAACGTACTCCAGAAGTTGTCTGTAACTTGTTTAGTAACTGGATAACCGCAACGACTTCTTTGTCCTCATCCAAAATCGGCAAGGCTAAGATATTTTCGGTACGGTAGTTATATTTCTTGTCATACTCTTTAACTAACACCGAGCGTTGGTCATTATAAACATTATCGGGGATATGAATGACTTTCTTGCTTTTAGCAACTTGTCCTGCAATTCCTTCTCCGACTCGCACTTGGATATCGAGGAATTCACCTTCTTCATTCTCGGCAACTAGTGACCAAAGTTCTGTCTTTTCGTCATTGAGTAAAAAGATTGTCGCACGGTCTGCACCCAGTAATTCTCCGACTTTTGAAGTAACATCGCGCAGAACTTCATAAAGTGCTTGAGCCGAACTTTGTTCTTCTGTTTCATCATCTACCCGCGACAAGATATCGACTTGAGACACGAGCAGTTTCCGTTCTAATTCAGCCAGGGTTTTGAGAAATTCGGCATCAGTTGGCGCCAATTCGGACTCAATCGAATTCAAGGCGTTTTCAACCCAAGTTTTGCTAAATACGGACTCATAAATCCGATTATGAACCTTTAACTTGCCTTGCTGCTTAATGACTAAACCTGATAGCCGTAGTTCCTTTTCTTCTGCGCTGTCATTGGCTGCTACTTCATCCTCTTGTAGGATGCGTTGATAGAGTTTCAAAAGCTTTAAAGAGCGCTGCTTGCGTCGGAGAAGGCGATCGCGTATTGTCCTGAGATGCTCTAGTTCTGGTAGGTTCTCCCACTTCTCAATTAACTGATGCATTACGACTTGTTCGAGCCATTCAGCTTCAGCGCCAGTTGCTGGAGAATCCGCTGCCGCAACGATTAATTTACACAACTCCTGAGTGAGGAAAGGCTGTCCTCCCGTCCACTGCAACACTGTGGTGATTAATTTTTTATAATTTTGCGTTTTTTCTTTTAATCGTCTCGCAATTAGTACTCCGGTATCAGTGCCTCCGCTTATTGGCGAAGATTGTGGCGAGTTGGTTGAGATCATGAGGTTATGTGAGCGTAGATGTGCCGGGAGCGTGAGCACCTACGCATGAGCCAGCATCGGTGCTCTCATAATGGATGGATGTTTGAATAGTCTAAGCGATCAGCACGGGCATCATCGCAACGCTCGTAAGACTCGGATTAAGAAGTGTCAGCGATGTTGATTACCGCACAAGAGTGAGCCAGTTGCCAATGAAGGCGCGGTTGTTAGCTAAGTGTGAGTTTAACCCTTTTAAGCCGAAAATTTGTACATGGATTGAGTTTAATAGAACTGACATCGGATTAGAAAGCATTGTGCCTATCTATACAACTATGCTTAACACAAATCCCTGTCTTTGAGCAGAGGCCAGAAAAATTTAAGTGATGATAAATTTGACTGGCAATCAAAAGGATATTTTTACACCCTGCTCATAAAGCGTGAGCAGGTCTTTTGTTCTGCATTACCTTGCGCTCAATTTTTTCCCAATTAAAAAGTTTTATTTTTAATGCTACAGTCCAATAATGTTTTCTAAGAGTTACAAGATAATCTTATGTCCGATCTGGGTTTGCAAAAAGTTTTTGATCGTCTGGCTGCGACTCTGGCTCGTGACAACTTAGTTCAACAAACAACGAACTATTTAAGAGACGTTCTTCAGGTAGATCGTGTCGTCTTATATTACTTTTATCGCGAGTGGGAAGGACGGGTTACATTTGAGTCGTTGAGTGAGAGCAAGTTCTCGATCTTCGGAAAAACCGGACCCGATGAATGTTTTAATGGCGAATATGCCGCCCTGTACGAAGCCGGACGAGTCAGAGCGATCGCAAATATTGAAACAGAAGCCATCGAAAACTGCCACCGAGATTTCCTGAGAAACTTGGGGGTTCGCGCCAACTTAGTCGTGCCAGTTCTCACTAACACGAATAAAAGGCTGTGGGGACTTTTAGTCGCTCATCACTGCCAGGATACTCGCGCCTGGTCGCAATCAGACATTGAAACCATGCAAAAAGCCGCCCAAACGCTGGCAACATCTCCCTCCATCGCAGACAGTTAAACGACTCAGCACTCAAAAAACACTCAAGACTTCGCGGCAAAAGTGCTTAAGCTTGTCGCCAACCTCAGCAATAGGTTGAGACTCACCAACAAACTGCCACTGATCAACCGTTGAGAGACACCACGGCTTGCCGCGATGGTCAAATCCTTCAATTTGAATCCCGATCGCGCGTCGAGTGGCGGTTAAGGGGTCTTCATAAAAACGAATCTGAACCAAAAGGCTTCTACTCTGAAACTTCCGACTCCAACCAGGTAAGTGAAAGCCGATATCAATTGAATCTGGATCGACCAACTCCCTAGTATCAGCATCATTCTTCCAAGGTTTCAAATCCGACGAGGCATCAGGAAATTCCGCCTTAAATAAATTCACAACGGCAGCAATCTTGCTGGTAACTTCAAGGCTTTTTGCCTGTTCAGCCGCATTCACTTCATTATGCTCCTTCCTACTGCTAATGGACTTGGATTGAATTATAGAGTTACTTTTCAATTAAGAACTAATTTTCTAATAAGAAGCTTGCTCTTGTGTCCCCGTGGGCGGTAAGCTCAAACCACAATAAATGATTCAGGAAATAAAAGTGGTTATAAGCGAACAATCAATAGAAGTCGGCTCACTGAAGTGGTTTTATCGGGAAGCAAACCCCATTGGCGAAACGAATAAGCCGCCAGTGCTACTACTTCACGGTTTGCCTTCCCAGAGTTTTTGCTGGTGTGAACTTATGCCAGATTTAGCGGAAAAAGGATTTATTGCGATCGCGCCTGACTGGATCGGTTCCGGCTTATCCGCAAAACCCGAACCCCGAAACTTTGCTTATACACCCGATGCTTTTATTACTGCCTTAGGTGATTTTCTCAAAGCATTAAAAATTGAGCGATTTTATTTAGTTGTTCAAGGCTTTTTGGGTTCCGTTGGACTTCAATATGCCTTACGTTATCCCGAACAAATTGAACGCCTCGCAATTCTCAATACACCGATTTCATCTGCTGCAAAATTACCTTGGAAAATGCAGCAGTGGGGCATACCTTTAGTGGGAGATATGTTAACTCAAGACCCGTTACTTGTTGACCGCACACTAGAGGCGGGTTGCCGCTACCAAATTGAAGATAAATATTTAGATATTTACCGCAAACCCTTCCTCAAAAGCTCTGATGTTGGGCGAAGTCTTCTTGCAACTGTCAAGAATATGCAGATGAAGCAATCAATGGCAGAAATTGAAAAAGGTTATGCCAATTGGCAACAACCAACTTTGATTTTTTGGGGCATGAAAGATCCCTGGCTACCCTCCAACCATGCTCAGGAATTTGCCAAGGTTCTCAAAAATTGTGAATTTATTGAGTTTGAACAAGCAGGACATTATCCTCAAGAACATTGGTCGGGTAAATTTAGTGAGGTTTTACTTCCCTTTTTGCGACGCCAAGCTTTGTGAATGATTGCTGCAATGAACCCACTGAAAAGTTTCAACGGGTTCATTACGCTTACTTTTATTCGTTAGGGTTTTCTGGTCGCTCAGTTGCTGCCGCATTCTCCGGCGCTTCCTCCGGTCGGGTTGAATCGCTACCTTGAGTAACAATATCGTGGGGATCTGCTGTGGACTCAGCAGCAGCATTAATTAAACCGTTAGCGTTGGTATTGGGTTTTGCTGATGCGCCTTTATGACTGGCGTGACCGCTAGGCATGAGTATGTCCTCGATTCGGCTTGTTGAACATACCTCAGCTTAAGCTCCGGCTTAGGGTAAATACCCTATCTTGAGACGTAATAATTAGTCAATGTTACTAAATCAAAAGATGTAGGTTATGTTAAGCTTCGCCTCATGACACCTTTTAATAAATGATGCTGTACAAAGAGCGCTAACATACCCTACGCTCAGAGAACAGTCCCTAAACATTTACACTCAGAAAAGGCAGACTTTGTGCCACTGGATCTTTGACTGTAATTTCCTGCTTTCTTGCCCAATATTCGCTCAAGAAATGAATTTGTCTTAAACCGACAATTAAATTTAAACCGGGTACAAACATCCACCAAACAACAAGGGGTGCTTTCAATCCTTCTTGACAATAAAGTGCGTTCACTGTTCTGTATAACTTGAACTGAACAATATAAATCCAAGCCACACCGAGCAAGGAAAACCAACCAAATGCTCCCGGAACATCGGGATCAAATAAACGCAAGGCTTGAGGAACGGCTACACCTAAAACAAACGGCAATAAAGATCGCGTTCCCGACCATCCATAGCCATTATAACGGCGTAATTCCTCTTGAATTATCCACTTGTACCAGCCGTAATAAAGCATGAAGCTGGCGACGGAGAAAGTAATTACTTGCCAGAGAGGACGGGGTTTACCTAAAGGCTGGTTGGACATAATCGTTGAGAGATTTTTAAATTTATTTAATCGCGGCTTAACATTTTTTAATATAATCTAATTTAGACATAAAAGCGATCGCTTAATTTCAGGTTTCACAACGCTCACTAAATCCAATCTATCTGGAGGAAGATCGACGCCACCCTATTAAACCGTTGAGATCTGTCTAGGGACTTTTTAATACTTTTTACAGTAGCTAAACGACTCTCTTGAGAATCTAGCTACCTAATTTTGATATGTCAGTAACGTGGAAAAATAGCTCTAGCTAACAATCTGTGAAACGAAAACGAGATGGTGACAGTAAGGCAAGACGTTCCCAGTTACGACGCTACGGCATTGCTGTACTAACTGTTGCACTTGCTCTAATGCTGACATTGTGGCTAAACCATTGGGTTGCCATGACAAGTTCTCCATTCCTGATATTTTTTGGCGCAGTGATGGTGAGTGCTTGGTATGGTGGCACAAATTCCGGACTTCTCGCCACGGCGTTGTCAGCATTGATCAGCGCTTACTTTTTTCTAGATCCCGTATATTCGCTGGATCTCAACTTAACCAAAAGCGTACGCCTGCTCTTGTTCGTGCTACAAGGAATTCTGATCAGCATACTATGTGGGGCATTACATAATAGCAATCAACGGCTAAAGGAAAGTTTGGTAAAGGTACAGGTAAGCACTGAGGAATTACGCCAGAGTGAGGAAAGATTTAGCCAACTGGCAGCACATATCCAAGATGTATTTTGGATTTTAGAACCACAGTCGTACCAAGTAATTTACGTCAGTCCGGCATACGAGAAAATTTGGGGACGTAGCGGTGAAAGCTTAAAGAAAAATTATCGAGAATGGTTCGAGGCAATTCATCCCTTGGATCAGGAGCGAGTGGAGGCGGCTTTCTTTAAGAACGTAAATAACGGAAAGTATGACGAAGAATATCGCATTGTGCGTCCGGATGGAACAATTCGTTGGATACGCGCTCGTGGTTTTCCGGTACGGGATGAGTTTGGAGAAACGTACCGTATTGCAGGTATTGTCGAAGATATCACAGAGCGCCATCAGCTAGAAGATGAGTTACGCTCCAGTGAAGCCAAATTTAGACGCTTATTTGACGCCAATATCGTTGGCATCATTTTCCCCGATTTAAGCGGCAATATTTTGGATGCCAATGATGCCTTCCTAGATATGGTTGGCTATACGCGGGAGGAACTACAACAGGGAAAAGTCCGTTGGGAGACGATGACTCCGCCCGAATATAACTTAGCTGATATGCGATCGCGCGAAGAGCTGCTCACTACTGGTATAGCCACTCTCTTCGAGAAAGAATACATCCGCAAAGATGGGACGCGTGTGCCAATACTGTTAGTGAGTGCGATGCTAGAAGGGTCAAAACAGAATGCCGTTACCTTCGTCCTCGACCTCACCCAGCAAAAACAAGCTGAAACCGAAATTCGGCAATTTAACGAAATATTAGAACAACGAGTCGCAGAACGCACCGAGCAACTAGAAGCTGCCAATAAAGAACTTGAATCATTTTCATCTTCTGTGTCCCATGACCTCCGTGCGCCACTGCGCCATATTAGTGGATACGTAGAGTTGCTGCAAAAACGGACGGCGACAACTTTAGATGAAACCAGTCTGCGCTACCTCAACACGATCATCCAAACGGCAAAACACGCCGGAACACTTATTGATAACCTGCTAGCATTTTCCCGGATGGGGCGCAGTGAAATGCGCTACACGACATTCAAGATGAATCAACTGCTCAAAGAAGTGCAACGGGATCTTGAGCCAGAAATCAAAGAACGCACCATTTTGTGGCAAATTGAGGAGTTACCCCAAGTCCAAGGAGACCCTTCTATGTTGCGATTAGTTTGGGGCAATTTGATTGAAAATGCGCTCAAATATAGTGAACCCCGCGCGATCGCCAAAATCGAAATCGGCAGCCTAGACCAAGACGCTGAGGTGGTATTTTTTATTCGAGACAATGGCGTAGGATTCGATATGCGGTACGTCCACAAACTTTTTGGTGTGTTTCAACGTTTACACAGTGAAGACCAGTTCAAAGGCACAGGGATTGGTCTTGCGAATGTCCGACGGATTATCCATCGTCATAACGGTCGAACCTGGGCAGAAGGTGCAGTAGAGAGCGGTGCTACATTCTTCTTCTCACTGCCAAAATACCAAGAATTGGGGGATGAATGCAGCAAGAATTGAAGCGAATCTTGCTAGTTGAAGACAGTCCCCATGATGTCGAGTTAATTCTCACAGCTTTGGCGGAAAATAATCTGGCAAATGAAGTGGTAGTAGTCCGTGATGGAGAAGAAGCATTAGACTATCTTTATCGTCGAGGTTTGTTTCGCTTAAGAATGGAAGGTCATCCGGTTGTCATACTCCTTGACCTGAAATTGCCAAAGGTGGACGGGTTGGAAGTTCTCGCCAAAATAAAATCCGACTCAGAATTGAGAAGAGTGCCAGTCGCTGTGCTGACATCTTCCCGCGAAGAGCAAGATTTAATTAAAAGTTATGACTTAGGTACAAATGCTTATGTCGTCAAGCCCGTAGACTTCCACGAATTTGTTGACACCATCAAAGAATTAGGGCTGTTTTGGGCTGTAGTGAATCAGCCAGCACCGGGTTCTCTGCCATCTCGACGAAGTTAACAATTAAGAATCATTTTTAGTTTTTAACTGATGTGAAACAAGGCTTTGTTGTATCTACCGGAAAAATTAAAAATGAAAAAACTGCTTTTTTAATTTTTCAAGTTCTAACTTTGTAATTCCCAACTAGTTATGACACTACTGCATATCCTCCTGCTTGAAGATAGTCCGATTGATAGCGAACTCATCCAGATGTATTTGATGGAGGGTGGAATTAATGCTGAGGTGGTACAAGTTGAGACAGAGGCTAATTTTTTGCAGGCGTTAGAACAAGACAAATTTGATTTGATTCTTTCTGATTATTTACTGCCAACATTTGATGGCATTTCCGCTTTGGAATTGGCGTATAGGACTTGTCCGGATCTCCCGTTTATTTTTGTTTCGGCAACTTTAGGGGAAGAACTGGCAATCGAAACGCTCAAAAAGGGAGCGACAGATTATGTCCTTAAACAACGATTAGAGCGGCTTGTCCCCGCTGTCAATCGGGCCTTACGTGAAACCCAGGAACGGGTAAAGCGCAAGCTTGCGGAGGCAGAATTACGAAAGCTTGCAGCACAGTTAGAACAACGGGTAGAGGAACGAACTGCTCAATTAGGCGAAGCGAATCAATTTTTAAGAGAGCAAATTGTTGAACGGCAAAAGGTAGAAGAGTCGTTGCGACAAAGTGAAACGACACTCCGCAGCTACTTTGATTCACCGCTGATTGGCATTGCAATTACTTCACCCGAAACAGGCTGGCTGGAAGTTAATGATAAACTGTGCGATATCTTCAGGTATGAGCGGCAGGAGTTGATCCAAATGACTTGGGTTGAGCTGACTTACCCAGAGGATTTGGAGGCAGATTTAGAAAATTTTAATCAACTTTTAGCCGGAACAAGCGAAGCCTACGCGATGGACAAGCGGTTTATCCGCAAAAATGGCGAGGTGTTTTATGCGACTATTTCGGTGCGCTGCGTCCGTCGGGCGGATCGGTCGATTGATTATTTTGTGGCTTTAATTCAAGATATTACTGAGCGCAAGCTGGCTGAACAAGAGCGGGAACAGTTGATTGCCGAACAAGCGGCACGTCGTGAAGCCCAAGAGCAAGGGCAAAAAGCAGAGTTTCTCGCTCAGGCAAGTACAGAACTCGCCTCGTCCTTGGACTATGAAACGACTCTGGCGCAGGTAGCAAGGTTAGCAGTTCCCTTCCTGGCTGACTGGTGTATGGTTGATATTTTGGGTGATGAGCAAGTGATTCGCCGCGTAGCGATCGCTCATCAGGAGCCGTTGAAAGTCGAGTTAGGCTGGGCGCTCAATGAAAACTACCCTGAAGATATTAATTTGGATCGGGGCGTGACGCACGTATTGCGGACAGGGAAATCAGCGATCGCGACTCAGATTACTGATGCTAATTTGGTAGAAATTGCGTTTGATGCTCAACATCTCCAAATCCTCCGGGAGCTAGGTTTAAAGTCGGTTGTTACTGTGCCTATGCTGGCGCGAGGGCGGATTTTGGGAGCAATTACCTTGATAACGGCGGAATCTGAACGTCGCTATTGTGCTGCTGATTTGTCGCTTGTTGAGGATTTAGCGCGGCGTGCTGCCTTAGCGGTTGATAATGCCAGGCTTTACCAGCAAACCCAAGCAGCGCGACAAATTGCCGAACAAGCTTATACTGCCGAAAGACAGGCAAGAGCAGATAGTGAGGCGGCACGCAGTACGGCAGAAACGGCAAATCGCCTTAAAGATGAATTTTTAGCGACGCTTTCCCATGAGTTACGAACTCCTCTCAATGCGATGTTGGGCTGGACTCAGTTACTGAGAACCCGGAAGATGGATGAGGAGAGAATGGCTCGGGCGCTAGAAACAATTGATCGTAATACGCGGGCGTTGTCGAAGCTGATTGAAGATATCTTAGATGTTTCGCGGATTATGACGGGCAAGCTTCATCTGTCTGCCCAGCCTTGTGATTTAGTCCGTGTAATTGAATCGGCGCTCGATGCTGTACGCCCTGCGGCTGAGGCAAAAACGACTCAAATCGAGTTTTTTGAGGAAACACCCGCTCAATTCGTTTGGGGCGATGCAAACCGCTTGCAGCAGGTGGTTTGGAATTTGCTCTCGAATGCGCTCAAGTTTACTCCTAATGGTGGGCGTGTGGAAGTGAGCTTGTCTACAATTGCTGCCTCTGAGTCCCCCGAACCCAAGCAAGGGACAGACAACCTGCAACGAAAACCAGATTGCTACGTCCAGATTCAAGTCAAAGATACGGGTAAGGGCATTGGGCCTGAGTTTCTGCCCTATGTATTTGAGCGCTTCCGCCAAGAGAATAGCACCACAACACGGTCATATGGAGGGCTGGGACTAGGATTAGCCCTTGTCCGCTATTTGGTGGAATTGCACGGTGGTACGGTTTATGCTCAAAGTCCGGGTGAGGGACTAGGTGCCACGTTTACTGTTCTCTTGCCTCCTTGGAATGTCTTGACACCCACTCCTCATGAATCTGTTGCGCCAACGGTTGCTAATGATGGCGTGGGTGTGGGTGAAAGGAAGAGTGCTAAACTCCAGCCCCACGTACTAGAAGGCTTGCAGATACTCATTGTTGATGATGAAGGCGATGCCAGAGACTTGCTGAAGACGATCCTGGAACATATTGGCGCACAAGTAACTGCCGCCAGTGATGCGGATGAAGCCCTCGCCTTGCTCAATGAGTCGAGATTTGATGTTCTGGTAAGCGATATTGGGATGCCTAAGATTGATGGTTATGCGTTTATCCGTAAAGTACGGGAACTTGAAGCCCAAAAGGGAAAAGACATTCCTGCCGTGGCTCTGACCGCTTATGCTAGGGAGACAGATTGTCAATTAGCTCTAGAAGCAGGGTTTCAGGTTCATTTATCCAAGCCTTTCGATCCGATAGAGTTAGTGCGTGTTGTGGCAGAGCTTGCTCAACAGTCAAATGTTGTCAGTGGGAAGACACGTGTCGGTACGTCTCTACACTTGCAATCAGAGTTTAATCAGAAAACGCACTAACATTGCCGAAAATAAGGCAACTGTTTCACCAACGACGAAGGTAATAAACGGGTTAATTCCCCGCGTATAACTAATACTGGCAACCATAAAGCCGATAGTATAGGGTAACGTTACTTCAAGTAATCGATTTTTCTGGCTTTTCACTTCCTACCAAGCTTGCCTCTTTACTTAAGCAGCAAAGTCTCTGATGCACCGGCTCTAAACTATTGAGGGTTAACCGCGATCGCTTAACCGTAAACTGTACAGGTTTTGCCAAAGATTTAGCGAACAAAAAATGTACATCATTTAAGAGTGCCTGACGCTGTTGCCAGTCTGCCTCGGACAAATGGCTCAAAAGGTTGAGCGAAATGGCTGATCCGAACCTTCAATCTACAGCAGTTTTCAACTTATCGGTACAGGCACTCTCGTCGGGGCGGGTTTTGGAGAGCAAATTGGTTTGAAGCAGTCGGTAATGCTAAGGTAAGCCCTTACAGTTTTATGTATTAAACTGACGCGAGAAATAGCTATATTGTTACGGAAGTTAAACAATCATTTCACGAATCGCTTGGGCGGTGGCAGGGGCAAGAAGTACACCGTTGCGATAATGTCCTGTAGCAAGCAGAATGTTGCTGTAACCAGGAAGTTTCTCAATAACCGGGGCAGGACGTCCATCAGGACGGGGGCGTTTGCCAGACCAAGTGCGAAGAATTGTTGCGGCGGCTAAAGGGGGGCAAAAGGCGATCGCTTCTTGCAAAACTTTCTCTAACAAACCAGCTTCCGCAACAACCTCACCCACCTCATTTGGGAACTCAACCGTTGCCCCAACCCAATATTGCCCCTCACCCAGTGGCACAATATGAACATCATCACCAGTAATTACGGGCTGAAACTCAGGATTACCGATTGGTTGTTTTAATTGCAACTGCAAGGCTTGTCCTAAAACAGGTTTGAGCGCAACAGGTTGTTCTAGCTGGGCGGTTAAAGGCGTTGAACCTAAACCAGATGCCACAACTAACCAATCAACATCCAACTCTCCTGCCGTTGTCTTAATTGAGTTGCAGCAACGATTTAATATATCTGAGGTTGATTTGATCTCTTCAACAGTCACCCCAAATTTAAAGGTAACGCCATTTTTCTGGGCGGCGGCAACTAAAGCTTGGGTTAATGCCACTGGGTCAACTTGTCTATCTTGGGGAGAATAAATTGCCCCGACTATGTTCTCATTTCTCAACTGCGGACAACTTAACTGAAGTTGCGCGCGGTTCCAAATTTCCAGACGCCACCTCTGAGAGGCGCGAGTTTCTACAATCGGTTCCCAAGATGCCAAGTCTTCCTCAGCAAAACAGAGCATGAGGATGCCGTGACGGTTAAACCGAATTTGACAGTTAGTAAGCGTTTCTAACTCAGGTATTAATGTTTCATAGCGCTGCATACTCGTTTGTCGCAGTTGCCACGCCCTACCCTTAGTTTTCTTACTAATTGCCCCCATCAAAACACCCAATGCCGCGCCTGTAGACCCTTGGGCGGGCAGTTGTCGGTCGAGGACGGTGATTTTAAGTCCATCGACTAAACTTAGTTCGTAGGCGATCGCTGCCCCAACAATGCCGCACCCAATGACTACAACCTGGTTCCTAAGCTCCACTAACACCTGTATTTTTGGGTTTGGGAACCGAGCTGAAGAAAGCGTCAAAGTCTTTTAATGCCTCGCGGTAGCTTTCTACTGCCACATCAGACTTGCCTTTTGTTGCAGCGGCGTCAATGTTCTGCAAGCTGCTGAACAATTCTTTTGCTGCTGCATTTGCCGCGTTTTGGTCAGCAGGAAGCAGTTCACGAGTTAGGTAGCTGATGCTTTGCCGCAGTTCGCCTAAAGGTCCGTGGATATAGGTGCCAACATCTGTCCAGTTTTTATTCTGTATCTTTTCGGCAAGGAACGGCATCTTATCACGCAGAGCCGACACTGAGGAGGATAATTGCTCAATTTTTGCCAGTTTTTCAGGGGTGTAGGTCGGAGTTGCGGCTTTGGGACTACCGCAGCTCACTAAAAATGTCGTCACGATTGCTAAAAGCAATGCCAGAATAGACCGATAACTTTTCATAATTATTGTGTCGTAATTAACCAATCAACTAGAAATAATACTGACTTTTGCCAGCAATATATCTTAAAATCGCCCAACGTGTTTACTACCAGCGTGAGATTGACTCAACTAAAGTTGAAATTAACTCACGATCAGCCCACCGATACATCCAAGGCACGCACTAAAAATGCCCACTCATCCGCCAGTTCTTCAATAATTTTACTTGTTGGCTTGCCTGCACCATGTCCGGCTTTCGTCTCAATTCTGATTAAAACAGGTTTTTCTCCCCGATGAGCGGCTTGCAAGGCGGCGGCAAATTTGAAACTATGAGCAGGGACAACGCGATCGTCATGATCTGCGGTTGTAATCATTGTTGCCGGGTAAGCGGTTCCGGGTTTGAGGTTGTGCAACGGCGAGTAGGCATATAACGCCTGAAACTCTTCTGCATTTTCCGGTGAACCGTAATCAGAACACCACGCCCAACCAATTGTAAACTTATGGAAGCGCAGCATATCCATAACACCTACGGCAGGTATTGCCGCACCAAATAAGTCTGGACGCTGAGTCATGCAAGCGCCGACTAATAAGCCGCCATTACTACCACCTGCGATCGCTAATTTTTGGGGTTTGGTGTATTTATTATCAATCAACCACTCCGCCGCCGCAATAAAATCATCAAACACATTCTGCTTATTTAGCTTAGTGCCTGCTTGATGCCAGTCTTCGCCATATTCGCCACCGCCGCGTAAATTAGCGATCGCATATACGCCTCCCATCTCCATCCACACCAACCGACTAATCGAAAAATTAGGACTTAGTGAAACATTAAATCCACCGTAACCATAAAGATAAGTTGGGTTGTTTCCATCTAACTGCAACCCTTTTTTATGGGTAATAAACATCGGCACTTGCGTACCATCTTTGCTGCTGTAAAAGACTTGCCTCGTCTCATACTCATCGCCATTAAAATCGACATTCGCCTTCCGGAAAACCCGACTTTCCCCACTCACCATGTCATAACGATAAATGGTGTTTGGTGTGGTAAAACTGGTAAAAGTATAAAAGGTTTCCGTATCGTATCGCTTACCGCCAAATCCTCCAGCAGAGCCAATTCCAGGCAGTTCAACCTCCCGGACAAAGGAACCATCCAGATTAAAAATCTTAATTGATGAACGCGCATCTTTGAGGTAGTCTGCAATGAATTGGTTATTCAATAAACCAATGCCTTCCAGAGTTTCAGCCACTTGAGGAATGACTTCTTTCCACCCCCCATTAGCAAGGGGGGACAAAGGGGGGTTCTTCGTATCTATTGCAATAACCCGACCACGTGGCGCATCTAAATCCGTCCGAAACCAGAAAGTATCGCCATCATTATCAATAAAACTATAGCTAGCTTCAAATTCGCTAATTAATTCTACGATTGGCGAATCAGGTGTTTGCAAGTCTTTGTAAAAAACCAAATTCTTCGGGTCAGTTCCCCGGTCAACTGAGATAATTAAATATCGTCCATCTTCTGTTACACCCGCCCCGAACATCCATTCTTTCTGATCAGGACGATGATAAATTAATGTATCTTCTGACTGTGGTGTTCCTAATTTGTGATAGTAAAGTTTTTGATAATAATTAGCATCTTCTAATTTAGTCGCTTCATTCGGTTCATCGTAGCGACTGTAGAAGAAACCTTGACCGTCATGAGTCCAAGATGCACCAGAAAATTTCACCCAATTGAGATGATCAGATAAGTCGTTTCCTGTTTCAACATCTCTGACTTTCCACTCATTCCAATCAGAACCGGAAGTTGATAAACCATATGCCATGAGTTTGCCATCTTCGCTAATCGACAAACCTGATAAAGCGATCGTTCCGTCTTCTGAAAGAATGTTAGGGTCAATTAATACGGTGGGTTCGGCGTCGAGGGACGTTAAAGTATAAAGCACGCTTTGGTTCTGTAAACCATCATTTTTAAAGTAAAAATAGCGGTCGCCTTCTTTAAAAGGACTTCCATATTTTTCGTAATTCCACAACTGAGTAAGTCGCTGCTTAATCTTTTCTCGTACTTGAATTTCCCCCAAATAACCAAACGTAATTTGATTTTGCGCTTCTACCCAAGCTTTGGTTTCTTCGGAGTCTGGATCTTCCAGCCATCGGTAAGGATCGGCTACCTTTGTACCGTGGTAGTCATCAACTTGGTCTGTTTTGCGAGTCGTTGGATAGATAAAGTCTTGGCTAGAAGATTGCATAAGGAAGGATGATAAGCATCAGTGTTTAGTTTAACGCTCTTACTCGTCAGCGCTTGTGTGGCTTTTGGCGCTGTAACAAACAACAGACAAAAAAATTTGCCAAAACAAAGTCATAACGAGTATGATTTAAGAGCAGGGATTTGGAACACAGCTAAAAACGGACGACATGGTAGATATTAGAGAAGTCCCTTTAAATCAGATTCTTCGTCCTCTGCCGCGAGTTAATGACCAAAATAAGGTAGCGGCGCTGATGGAGTCAATTGAAGCAGAAGGGTTACACGAACCCATCGACGTTTTGGAAGTGGATGGACAATATTACGGTTTCTCAGGTTGCCATCGCTATGAGGCACATCAGCGCCTAGGGAAAGAAACGATTCGTTGCCGAGTGCGCCGCGCACCGCGTTCTGTTTTGCAACGACATCTAGCTTAAGCTGATATGCTCAACTACATTGCCTATTTAAGTGAGTCGTTATTTGTTGACGGTTAACTATTCACTGTAACTAAATAACACTCAACAAAATAAAAGTAACTAGTTTTTGTATTAGGAGACAATCATCATGCAAGCTAACAGTTTACCGATTAATCTGGGCATTCCTGAAGAAAGCCGCAAAGAAATTGCCGACGGACTTTCTCGCCTTCTTGCTGATACTTATTCGCTTTATCTCAAAACCCACAACTTCCACTGGAATGTTACGGGACCAATGTTTCAAACCTTGCACTTAATGTTTGAAACCCAGTATACAGAATTGGCATTAGCAGTTGATTTGATTGCCGAACGCATCCGGGCTTTAGGCTTTCCCGCACCCGGTACTTATAGCGATTATGCAAAGTTAAGTTCAATTGAGGAAACACCTGGTGTTCCGAAAGCGCAAGAGATGATTCGCCTGTTAGTTGAAGGACAGGAAGCAGTTGCAAGGACGGCACGTTCAATCTTCCCCGTTGCGGATCAAGTTAATGATGAACCGACTGCTGATTTATTAACTCAACGGTTGCAAGTGCATGAAAAGACGGCTTGGATGTTAAGAAGTTTGTTAGAAGAGTAAGAATCTGTGAGTCATTTAACATAGAAGCTCCCCCCTAGCCCCGCGAGGATTCTCGCGGGGAAAAAAACTCAAAGTCCCCCGATCTTCGGCGGATTTAGGGGGATGTCACCCTTAGACAAAGAAGCCAATAATAGTTTGCATACACGCCCAACCGAGCAGCTTTATAAGCCCTGTTGAGGGGTCAATTTCCTCTAATACCTAACACCTCATTCCCCATGACTCAGGCATTTAATTCAGATTTCACCCAACCATTACAGCAACTGATGCAGGGGGTGGGTATTTCTAGTTTTAAGGCACTTAGTAAGACATCTGGAGTTTCCGAGAAGCAGTTGAGGCGTCTGCGAAAGGGACAAGTGGATCAGTTGCGGGTAGAAAATTTGCTAAAGCTTTCTCAAGTGTTGCAGGTATCGGTAAGTGAGTTATTAGCAACATTTTCATCCGTAGACGCAAACAAGCCGTGGTTGCCCCACCAAGAGACGGAATCATTAACAGTATTAAAGCAAGAGTATCAACGACTGCAACAACAACTGGAAAACCAGCGAGATACTTTAAAACAAGAGTTTCAACAGTCCAGTTTACAAATTTTGGAATCTTGGCTTGTGCAATGGCCGACAGCGGCTTATGCGGCTGGGCAGAATCAACAGTTACCTGCTGTAAGATTGCTGCCTTTGGTGCGACCTGTGGAGCAGTTAATGCAAGAATGGGGAGTAGAAGCGATCGCATCTGTTGGTTCAGAAATCCCTTACGATCCTCAGTGGCATCAGTTGATGGAGGGAATTGCCCAAGCGGGAGAATTGGTAAAAGTTCGTTATACGGGTTATCGGCTTAGAGACAGTAAACTCTTACACCGTGCCAAGGTAAGTCCGATTAGCAATGCCAACAAAGGCTGATTTTTCTCACCCTTTAAGCTCCAAGTTTAGTACTACCGACAGAGCCAGTAATCTTCCATTTGACTGACGCTAATTTTATGTAGATTTGTTGCACTTATATATAGTGCAAAACACTGGAGATAAAAAACTAATGCGTAAATTAAACATAGGATTATCAGAAGAGCAGCGTCAAGGCGTCGTAGATTTGATGAATCATGACCTATCGGATGCCTACCTACTATTAATCAAAACGAAAAAGTACCACTGGGATGTTGTCGGACCTCAATTCCGTTCCTTGCATACACTTTGGGAAGAGCAATATACGGCGCTGACAGAAAGCATTGATGCACTCGCTGAAAGAGTACGTGCCTTGGGTGGTTATCCCGTTGGTACGGCAGAAGGTTTCCTAAAATATGCCTCAATTAAAGAACACGCTGGTACTCTTCCTAATGCATTTGGCATGGTAGAAAACCTAGTGACCGACCATGAGCAAATTATCCGCAATCTGCGTGACCATGTTGACCAGTGTTCTGAAAAGTTTGGCGACCAAGGTACTGCTGACTTCCTAACAGGACTTATGGAAGCGCATGAACAGATGGCTTGGATGTTGCGTTCATTTATTGAAGGAGAATCTATCCAGCCCGATGGGAAATTATCGGCAGGAGACCTCAAAGTTCCTGTTGACATGAAGTAATTGAGAGATAAATAGTAACAAACAAGGAGGTAGGAGTTTTCCTGCCTCCTTTTGCATTAAGGTTCAAAGAAAAATTACCCCTTAATTAAAGATTTAGCCCTACCGGATTTTGATGCGTCCACATCTGCTAATTACCGAAAAATATCAATTTAATCAGTGATAATTATTGGTTCAAATGCTATTAATTGTAAATTGATTACACCCACAATCCTCGCTAAACGTAGTTTGAAGCAGTCGTTAGTAAGGATACTAACGTGAGCAGAGACAGGAACTATTCTTTATCCGAGCAAACCTTGGTGGCACAAACAACCGGACCAAAGCCAGCCTTATCCTTGGTCGATGCCGTCGCCATAATTGTTGGAATTGTCATCGGTGCAGGGATTTTTGAGACTCCCGCCTTGGTTGCGGCTAATGCTGGTAGTGCAGAAGCCGCCATCCTGGCTTGGTTAGTCGGTGGCATCATGTCCTTGGTTGGGGCATTATGCTACGCAGAATTGGGAACCGCTTATCCCCACGCAGGCGGGAATTATCATTATCTGATGCGTGCCTTCGGCAAAAACCTCGCCTTTTTATTTGCTTGGGCGCGTCTGAGCGTGGTGCAAACTGGTTCAATTGTGATTTTGGCATTTGTATTCGGAGATTATGCCTCGCAGTTGTTCAGCTTCGGTGATTATTCATCATCAATTTACGCCGCGCTTGCGGTTGTGATTTTGACAGGCTTGAACATCATCAGTGTTCCCCAAGGCAAATGGACGCAGAATTGGTTGACAGCAGCGAAAGTCCTCGGCTTGGTGATGGTTGTTGTTTTTGGTTTGTTGTATGCCTCCCCGGCTGCGCCAACTGTACCTGTGGAAGCTTCCTCTAAAGGAAGTTTGGGGCTGGCGATGGTTTTTGTGCTGTTGTCTTATGGCGGTTGGAATGAAGCAGCATTTATTTCCGCAGAGTTACGCAATGTTCGGCGTAACATGAAGCGATCGCTTTTTTGGAGTATCGGCATTATTACAGCGATTTACTTGTCGATCAACCTCGCCTTCCTCCACGGGTTAGGAGTTGCAGGAATGGCTGCTTCAAAAGCCGTTGCCGCCGACTTAATGCGTCGCGCAGTTGGCGAACCCGGCGCAATATTTATCAGCTTACTAATTGCCGTTTCTACCTTGGGCGCACTTAATGCCACAATCTTTACAGGCGCTCGTACCAACTACGCCTTTGGTCAAGATTTCTCTTTATTCTCCTTCCTCGGACGCTGGCGCAACCGTTCCCAAACCCCAACCAATGCCTTGATGGTACAGGCTTTACTCTCCTTGCTCTTGGTGCTACTAGGCACTGTCACCCGCAAAGGTTTTGAGACAATGGTGGACTACACAGCCCCGGTTTTCTGGTTCTTCTTCCTGATGACAGGGGTCTCCCTGTTTATATTGCGAGTGCGAGAACCCGAAGTGCCTCGACCATTCCAAGTTCCCCTCTATCCCCTCACACCCATCCTTTTTTGCCTCATCTGTGGTTATTTGCTCTACTCCAGCCTTGCCTATACCGGAATTGGAGCGTTTGTCGGTGTCGCTGTCGTAGCGCTGGGTGTACCCCTTTTGTTGCTTCAGTGTCGGCAAGCTTAAACATCGAACGATTTAATAAGGATCAGGAAACCTACCATGCGCTTACAATCAATCATCGGGATAATTACAACTTTGAGTCTTGCGAGTGTTGGGTTAGCAGGATGCACCACTCAACAAGCTCAGTCAAATTCCGACACTCCAGAAAACTCACCAATCGCTCAAACCCAAGAAGCGACACCAACACCTCAACCTCAAGAAGGTAAACCAGATGTCCCCTACCTACCAACGCCAAACGAAGTTGTAGAAGCAATGCTCGAACTGGCAAAGGTGAACAGTAATGATGTTCTCTATGACTTGGGTAGCGGTGACGGACGTATCCCAATTACCGCAGCGCAAAAATTTGGTACTCGTGCCACGGGTGTCGAAATTGATCCGTATTTAGTGGAGAAAAGTCGAGCGAATGCTCAACAAGCAGGCGTTGCTGACCGCGTTAAATTCTTACAACAAGACCTCTTCAAAACTGACCTCAGCGACGCTACGGTAGTGACACTTTATTTGCTCCCTCACATCAACCTTAAGCTACGTCCTACATTACTTCGACTCAAACCAGGCACTCGCATTGTCTCACACGCTTTCAATATGGGGGACTGGAAACCTGATCGTGAAATCCAGGTTCAGGCGCCTGGTTCTACTCGTCCCTATACGCTTTATTACTGGGTTGTCCCTCGAAGTATCCCACGAGAGCTACAGTAGGACTTTCTTGGGCGGAAATTTCTGCAATGCTGGGGTTATTTCTAGACGATTAACCCGCCGAAAATGGGTCTAACCAGCGGAAAATTTCTCGTTTGAGCTGATTTAAATCCCGATAAACTTCTTGTTTCATCCATTGACCGATCGCATCAAATGGCGTAAAAGATTGTCCGGCTTTCCATTTGACATCTTGCCCTAAAGGTGTTAAGTGATTTCCGGGTAATGTTTGAACGGCAACCATATTCGGAAAACGTTGTTGCAAAACTTGAGTCAAGCTCACTGTTTGATCAATTTCGTCGTTAGTAAATTTAATCAGTAAATTACGACGAACTTCGTAACTTTTGGCAATTAAATCATTAGTTTCTATCGGTGAAGGTGTAAACTCAATATCAAAAGCGGGATTGATATTCAGTTGCTCAATAAAGGGGATTGCCCGTCTTGCTGGGTAGTTATTGAAGGAAATTAAGATATTCCCAGCGCGTTCGACAGAAAAGAGACTGCCGATTAATAAATGAACTTTACAACCCATGCTGTGCCCAAGACCGTAGATTGGTAAATAGCGCTTACTTAAAACAGTAGTTGTTTGTAAGCGATTTAGGGTTGTCTCGAAGCGGTTGAGGACATCTCGTGCGATCGCCTTATGATCCAGAGTATTCACAAACGGCGTTGCAATCACCGCATACCCCTGATTCCCCAATTCTTCTAGCAACCACCGATAAGTTACTTGAGGCGCAGCAGCAATGAATGCGCCACCCAGAAAATGCACAATGCCTTTAGGATTTTTAGGAATTAAAACCCAGCTACCCGATACTTCTTGCCAGTCCATGCAGAAATTGCGTAATTGATACTTTAATAATTGTAAAAAGTCTCTTCGAGTAACGAAGTATCAATTGCGGAACTTACTACTAGGTTATCTACGTCCCAAGCTGCTGTATACCCTTATATGTCTGCAACACAGCTTGCAGAGCGCAATAAGAGTGCGTCAAAAAATAGTAGTATGAAACACATCCCTCATTCAAATCAACACAAACAGTCGGTTTTGGCTGCTCTAGTTTTTACCAGTATTATCTCCTTGGGTGCTGGTTTGAGCCTTGTCGATAGCGCCACCGCTAAATCCTTAAAACTGCCACAAGATGCTGTCAGCTTCAAACAGTTTAGTGATAACGACGTTCCGGTTGGAGTTGTCACTGCCGTTAGTCGCGAGATATCTCGTACCTATCGAGTTTCCCAAAATCAGCTCAAAGTTGTTAGCGCTACTCAACAAACCTGGTCCGATAGCTGTTTAGGTCTTGGTCAAGCGAATGAATCTTGCCTTCGAGCCGAGGTCAAAGATGGTTGGCGTGTGGTCATGTCTGACAGTCGCCAAACTTGGACGTATCGCACCGATGGAACAGGGCGCGCAGTTCGCCTAGAAAGTCAAGGCAACTCTAATAATAGTAAATTACCTAATTCAGTTGCTGACCTTGTTTTACGTACCGCTTCCCAACGCACGGGTTTAAGAACTTCTGAACTACGTATCGTTAAGTCTGAACAAATTACTGTAGATGGTTGTCTCGGTTTGCCACGTCCTGGCGAAGCTTGTACCAGAATTGCCCAACAAGCTTGGGAAGTCACAGTGGAAGGCGGCAAACAGCGCTTGGTTTATCGTACGAACCAAAACGCTACTCTAATTCGCCTGAATGACTCGGCGAGTAACGTCACTGATACCAACTTACCTCAAATCATTTCCCGTGCTGTTTTACGAGTTGCCTCCACTGATTTTGGCGTCTCCAGTTCCCAACTGCGAATTACCAAAGCCGAACAACAGACTTGGGGCGACGGCTGTTTAGGTCTTCCTCGTCCTACGGAACGCTGTATGGGAACTCCAACACCAGGCTGGCGAGTAACAGTAGTTGGTCGCCAAAGAGTTCAAGTTTATCGTACCGATACTACTGGTGAGCGAATCCGGGCAGAACAAATTACTGGGCGAATTCCTGGTAATAACAATTTACCGGATTCTGTGTCCGATGCGGTTTTACGAGATGCCGCGCGTCGCTCGAATCTCTCGATTTCTCAGCTACGTATCGTCCAAGCCGAAAAGCGAGATTGGCCGAATGCTTGTTTGGGGATAATTGAACCAGGACGATCCTGCGCTGCAATGGTCGTTTCTGGCTGGCGTGTGAGGGTGGAAGGGGGGCAACAAACTTTTGTCTATCGCACTAATGAGTCAGGTTCTGTTGTTAAGGTCGAAACTGGGGTGATTCAAGGAAGTATTAGCCCAGCTCAAATTCCCCGGAGTGAAATTTCCCCTCTGGCTGAAGGTATGGTTTTTCGCACGATTTCCAGTGGTGGTATTGCCGGGACGACTACTGAGACTTTCCTGATGAATGATGGGCGAGTGATGCGTCTGAGTGGGCGGTTTACTAGTTCGATGATTCCAACTGCAACTCAGATTTCTCGAATTTCTCGCCAAGAAGTCCGGCAGTTTGAGCGGTTATTAGAGCAGCAGCAATTTTCTCAGTTTGATCGCCTCAGTTATCCAGCTCCCAGTGGTGCGGCTGACTTTTTTACTGTTACTCTCACGAGTGAGTCTGGTACAACTCGTTATGGTGATATTGTTCAAGATGAACTGCCTGAGTCTTTGCGATCGGTTATTCTAGCTTGGAATCAAATTGTTAGCCGTCGCTAGGGTCTAATCGCGTTAATTAACCCTGCGGAGGAATCTGTGGGGTTAAAAGTCTTGATTAATCTACAGATTATCTATCGGAATAGGTAGTTTTTCAAAATTGCTTTTGCTAAACTTCTTATAAGTCAATAAGTAGTCCCTATTGAAATTATGAGTATTCAGCTTAGACAAGTTCAAGATGAACTGCCAGAGTGCAAGCCGACCGGGCAAACGTTCCTCTACTTTGCCTATGGCTCTTGTATGTGTCCGGTGGATCTCAAACGAACTCTTGGGGAGAATACTCATGCTTTTGTGGTGGGAGTGGCAACGCTCAAAGGCTACAGACTGAGCTTTAACCGCCGTTCAGTGTTGCGTAACTGCGGTGTACTGGATGTTGTGAAAGACTCAACGGCGTCTCTGGAAGGGGTGCTATATCGCTTGCCGTGGCGATTGAGCGCTGTCCTTGATGAACGGGAAGAAGTGCCCCAAGGCGGCTATCGTCAGGAAATGATTAATGTTTCTTGCGGTAATCAAATATACACGGGCGTCCGTACCTACGTCGTGGTCAATAAGTTGACACAAGAACTCGCGCCGAATGATTGGTATTTTAATGTTGTCCTTCGAGGTGCGATTACTTGCGGACTGTCAGAGGAGTATTGCTGGAAGTTGTTTGACCATATGCACCAATTACAACGGCATCATTGGGAAACGCGGTCTTTGCGATCGGCTTAAGTAGCTCAATGCCGTGTCGGGGCACAAAGCTTGGCAACGGAGGCGAAATAGATTATGTGGGCGTATGCGATACGCCCATACAGTGTCATTCCTCTAATGTGCAATGCTAATTGGAGAACGTTGATGAGCAACATTGACCTCAATCGGTTCTAGCTCTTGGAAGAGAGCTGTACTGAGGTAGCGTTCGCCAAAACTCGGTTGGATCATGACGATTAACTTGTCAGCATTTTCGGGACGTTTAGCAACCTGAATTGCGGCATATAGAGCCGCGCCAGAGGAGATGCCGGATAATAAACCTTCTTCTCTTGCCAAACGACGCCCATAAGCGATCGCCTCTTCATCACTAACCCGAATCACTTCATCAATTAACTCGACACGAAGCACTTTTGGGATAAACCCAGCGCCAATTCCTTGAATTTTATGCGCTCCCGGTTCGCCGCCAGACAATACAGGACTTTTGATAGGTTCAACGGCGATCGCTTGAAAGCTCGGTTTGCGCTCTTTAATCACCTCGGCAATGCCTGTCAACGTGCCGCCGGTGCCAATGCCAGAGATCAGAATGTCTACCATCCCGTCTGTATCTTCCCAAATTTCCTCGGCTGTGGTTTCCCGGTGGATTTGGGGATTTGCTGGGTTTTGGAACTGTTGCAACATAAAAGCGTTGGGCGTGTTGGCGACTATTTCTTCAGCACGAGCGATCGCTCCGTTCATGCCTTTGATGCCTGGTGTCAGTTCCACCTTTGCCCCATAACCTTTAAGCATTGTCCGCCGTTCTGTACTCATTGTGTCCGGCATTGTTAAGATTAACTGATAACCTTTTGCCGCTGCTGCCATCGCCAGAGCAATGCCGGTATTACCGCTCGTTGGTTCTACTAAAATCGTTTTCCCTGGTTGAATTTGACCAGCTTCTTCGGCGGCGCGAATCATACTAACGCCAATGCGGTCTTTTACGGAAGACGCCGGGTTCATCCCTTCCAGCTTTACAAGAATTCGTGCCACACACCCTTCAGCTTGGGGAATCCGATTAAGCTGTACTAGGGGAGTATGACCAATCAACTCTGTTATGTCATGAGCAATTCGCATAGTTTTTCCTCAACCGAATTAAGTTAAGACGCCTTGTGTTAAATAGTTGTCCTTCTTTATACTACGGTTTATCTATTGGCATTTGGTAGTTCTGTTAAAGTTTTATTAATATATTGTTGGACTTTCTGAGCAAGGGAGCGAGCGGCTGACTACTCAAAAAATGTGAGCAGGATTGTCCGGCTAACTGCAAACCCGATAACCTTAGTGTATCGAAGCCTTAGTGTAGCGGGAAAAATTTTCGCTTTATACGGTTTGTCTATCGGAATAAGTGGTTAAGTAAGCTGCTAGTTTGCTAGAATCCCTTTCAAACTAGTTAGCCTCAATATAGAAAATGTCTAATTTACAAGAAACTAATCCCCCAACCCATGCTTGTTGCGGTCCAGGCTATGCTTCCCCGGAAGCGGCGATGAAGGCAGAACCCGAAAAGGTACTTTATGCGATCGCACTTTACACGGGAACGGGTATTGAGGAACCGGATTATTTAGCAACGGTAGATGTTGACCCGAATTCTTCTACTTATTCCCAAGTAATTCATCGCTTACCGATGCCTTATATTGGCGATGAATTGCATCATTTTGGCTGGAATGCTTGTAGTTCATGTCACGGTGATGCTAATAAATCCCGGCGCTTTTCTGTAATTCCCGGTCAGCGTTCTAGTCGTATTTATATTGTTGATACGGCTGATAAGACGGCGCCTAAAATTCATAAAATTAT
>CADCTM010000620.1 GCA_902805485.1 uncultured Coleofasciculus sp.
TCAATTAAAGAATTCCTATGGATGTGAATGTTGCCAAAGCAGTTGATAGTTTTATGCCAGTTGTTTTAACTGCTCCCGGGGCTGCTGGTGCTAAAGCTTTCGTCAAGTTGACAGAAGAATGCTTAATGAAACTAGAAGCTTCAAAAGCACTATATCAGTCAGGAAACACAAAAATGAATTTGACAAATCTGGAATAGCAAAATTCGGCTCATTATTAGTAGCCGCCGACTCGTTGTAGTTTATGCCATAGCCCTGATTGCACTAGTTAAGGTAAGCTAAATACTAGAATTTTCGGTAAAACTAGCGTTTGTAAGGGCGCTACTCGTTAATTATTTGGCACTATGATCCATTTTCCCCGCCTAGCTGCATTAGTTTTGGCGATTATTGTTCTGTTTTTTCCCGTATCGGCAGAAGCCGCAAGTTCGTCCTCCATTGGACGCGCCGCAAGTGAGTCTGAACTAATCGGCAAGGATTTCTCTGGGCAAAGTTTACTCGGCTCAGAATTTTCTAATGCAAATTTGGAGCAAACGAACTTTAGTGATGCTGACTTACGCAGTGCCGTATTTAGTGGTTCTGTATTGACCAAAGCTAATTTGCATGGGGCAGATTTTAGCAATGGAATCGCCTATCTGGTTGACTTTAGAGGCGCGGATTTAAGTGATGCCGTTTTTGCCGATGCGATTATGCTACGCTCTCGCTTTGAAGACACAGACATCACAGGGGCTGACTTTAGCGATGCGGTTTTAGATGGCGTCCAAGTGCGGAAACTTTGCGCCACAGCAACCGGTGTCAATTCTAAAACCGGAGTTGATACCCGTGAATCATTAGGATGTCGGTAAAAACTTGTAGAGACGTTCCGCCGGAACGTCTCTATAAATTGCAGCGGAATAAAAAGCTGTAGCAAAGACGAATTGGATATTAATTCGCCTCATGTGATTTTGGCTTATTTAACTCTCGACACTTCGCGGAAGCCTCTTCAAAGGCGGCTTGGTAGTCAGCACCACCCAACATAATATCCCCATAATAGGCATAAGGCGCCGCTCCATAAATCGGTAATGGCGGGTCTTCTGGATAGTCTTCTTTCGCTTCTTCTACAGCCGCTTTGAGCTGCTTGACACTTAGACGTTGTGCCGGGAAGTAATAAAGTTCTTCAGGATTTTTGCCTAAATGTGGCAAAGTTGGATCGATCAAACAAGTCTCAATCTCAATCCAGCCATGCTCAATCGGTTTGTACGGCCCTCCAGCAGACACTAAAAAACCTTGCACATAAGTCGCGCCCTCGGTTAACAAGGCGGCGTTGTAAGCATTGTCAAAGCTCTGTTTCGCTCTGCTTTTAATACGTGTCGCAATTTCTCTAGAGAGAGTTGCATCAATTGGTTTGCTCATGCCTGTTGAAGAGAGGGACTAACATTAACATTTTGAACCCCAACGGTCACGGTGAAGTCAACCGTTAGGCTGAGGTGGTAATAATATCGCAATTTGCAGGTTGATGTAATACATAAAAGTGTAGGGGCGGGTTTAGCATTAGCTTCGTCTTCAAGCCAACTCTTTTATTTCCAAAACCCGCCCTTATGGTGACAGTAGTCTAAAGCTGACCCAATAGCGCCGCATTGCAGCGTTCGCAAATGGTCGGATGCTCGTGGATTTTACCAACCAAAGTTGAGTAATTCCAACAGCGATCGCATTTTTCTCCATCTGCCTTGACAATACCAACGCTTAAAGTATCCGCCTCAAAGCTATATTTTGATGCTTTTATCGCTTCCGGAGAATTCAACAATTCCACCTGAGAAGCTAAAAACAGATACCTTAGACTATCCACGCGATTACCATTGAGGCTATCTTGAGGATTAAGCACTTCTAGCTGTTGCCGCAACTCGTCGCTTGTAACGTAGAGTAACACCTTCGCTTCCAAAGACGAACCGATCATCTTTTCTGTTCTCGCTTGATCCATCACTTTATTAACCTCAGTGCGGATGCTGCGGAATATCGCCCAAGATGCTGCCAATTCTGGCTGCTTCCACTGCTCCTCTAGCTTCACCCAACCCGACTGAAACACCGACTTATAGGGCGTTTTGTAGGGCAGATATTGCCAGATATCCTCAGCCATGTGACACAATACGGGTGCGATCGCTTTTGCTAAATTCTCCAGCGCCACCGCCAATACCGTCTGACAACTGCGACGACGCGACGAATTTAAATCGCTGATATACAGCCTGTCTTTGGCAACATCTAAATAGAAGTTAGACAAGTCCACCACACAGAAATTCTGTACCGTTTGGAAGAAGCGGAAAAACTGATAACTCGTCATCGCCTCCGTTACTTCCTCAAACACTTCTGTTATCCGGTGCAACATATAGCGGTCTAATTCTGGCAACGCTTCATAAGCTACCGTATGTTGTTCTGGGTCAAAATCATGCAAATTTCCCAACAAGAATCGTGCCGTGTTGCGAATCTTGCCCCTCACATCCCCCAGTTGCTTGATGATATTTTTACCCAAGCGGACATCTGAGGAATAATCCACCGACGACACCCACAAGCGCAGCACATCCGCACCATAAGGCGGTTCTTCTTTCTGGTTTTTGCCGCCCTCGATGATAATCTTGGGGTCAACGACATTCCCAATTGATTTACTCATTTTGCGCCCCTGCTCATCCAGAGCAAAGCCATGAGTCAAGACAGTTTTGTAGGGAGGCTTACCATGCGTTGCCACACTTGTCAATAAACTGGATTGGAACCAGCCTCGATGTTGGTCTGAACCTTCCAAATAGAGATCAACGGGATACTTTAAATTTTCCCGCTGATCTGCCACGGCTGCCCAAGAAGAGCCAGAATCAAACCAGACATCCATCGTGTCATAGCCTTTGCGGTAGCTACGGCCGTTATCGCGGTATTGTTCTGGCAATAACTCTTCTACCGCTAGTTCCCACCAAGCATCTGAGCCTTTTTCGGCAAAAATGGCTTGGACATAAGCGATCGTTTCTTCCGTTAACAAAGGTTCGTTGGTTTCTTCGTCGTAGAAGACGGGGATCGGGACGCCCCAACTGCGTTGGCGGGAGATGCACCAATCGGAACGATCGCTTACCATTGCGGTAATCCGGTTTTCACCTTGGGCGGGAATCCAGTTTACAGAGGCGATCGCTTTTAGTGCCTCATCCCGGAATCCTTCAACACTTGCAAACCACTGTTCTGTTGCCCGGAAGATTGTTGGCTGTTTTGTGCGCCAATCATAAGGATACTTATGAACGTAGGGTTCCATCTTCAGTAGGGCGCCAGCATCAGTCAAAGCTTGGATGATTACCTTATTCGCTTCACCC
Organism: uncultured Coleofasciculus sp.; assembly: GCA_902805485.1. Classification (GTDB taxonomy): domain Bacteria; phylum Cyanobacteriota; class Cyanobacteriia; order Cyanobacteriales; family Coleofasciculaceae; genus CADCTM01. The sequence continues at coordinate 3,315 of CADCTM010000620.1, forward strand.
AAGACATTTAACCCAACAAAAGGTCCTGCCTCTTCCGTATAATTTCCATCGGCATCCACAGGCGACAGTAACGGTAGACCGTAGCGCTGACCGACGATATAGTCATCTTGACCATGACCCGGCGCGGTATGAACTAAACCTGTACCCGATTCAGTTGTGACATAATCTCCGCCAACCACAATTGGGCTTTCGCGGTCAAACAACGGATGTTTATAAGTGCAATATTCTAAATCTTTACCTAAAACTGTGGCTTGCACCTTCAATTGATTACCCAATGTTGCCGATAATCGCTCTACTAAATCAGCGGCGACAAGCAGATATTGAAAACTGCTAAAAGACTCTTTCCAGTTCTCTACTTCCACCACAGCATAGGTTAAGTCTGGGTTGACGCTGACTGCCAGGTTAGCGGGAATTGTCCAGGGGGTTGTCGTCCAGATGGCTACACCCAAGTGGGGTAAAAATGGCTGCAACACCGATTTAACACTGGGTGCGGCAGTGAGCATCTCAAAAGCCACATAGATACTATCGGAAGTGTGACCTTCGGGATATTCTAATTCTGCTTCTGCCAAAGCGGTTTGAGAACTTGGACTCCAGTGAACGGGTTTTAGTCCTCGGTAGATGTAACCTTTCAAGACCATCTGCCCAAAAACGCCGAGTTGAGCCGCTTCATACTCTGGCTGCATTGTCAAGTAGGGATGCTCCCAATCGCCCCAAATCCCGTAACGCTTAAAGCCTTCACACTGCTTTTTCACCTCTTTGAGGGCAAAATCACGAGCTTTATAACGAAGTTTCAGAGGTGTCAGCTTCTGCCGCTCCTCTGGTTTCATATTTTGCAGGACTTTCAGCTCAATCGGCAAACCATGACAATCCCAACCGGGGACGTAATGAACCTTGCGTCCCCGCAGGAGTTGGAATTTATTAATGATGTCCTTGAGGGTTTTATTCAAGGCGTGACCCATATGCAGCGCACCATTAGCATAGGGGGGGCCATCGTGCAAAACGAAAATCTCGCCAGGATTATGCTGTGACAGGGTTTCGTAAATTTGATTTTCTTCCCAAAACTTTTGTAGTTCCGGTTCGCGCTTCACAGCATTTGCCCGCATCTCGAATTGGGTCTTGGGAAGATTTACGGTATCTTTGTAAGATTTTGCTTCTGTCACAGTCTCACAGGGAAAGAGGGTGGATTTTTGTATCCATTATCGTTGACAAATCCCAATGTCTTCAAGCGGGCTTGTCGGGATTTTTGGGTTCGCTGGAATTTGATGCGTCTGATTCTGCCAGTCTATCTTCGGGATCTCCAGGTCCGGGTGGTTCAGCAGGTGGTGCTAATTCCACTTCCGGGGCGATCGCTTCTATGGGTATGGCGGCGTCTTCTGAAGTTTCTGTGTCAGGAGAAGCTGACTTTTGCGCGGCTTCTATGAGTTCGGGAGTCGGGGGAATGGGTGGAATCAGTTCGGGCGTTGTTTCCTCGGTAGGAGTATCGCGTTTGTCTAAGATCTCAATGACTGGGGTATTGACGGTGGGTTCGGGAGTCGGTGGTGTAGCAACTTCGATTGGGGTATTGACGGTGGGTTCGGGAGTCGGTGGCGTAGCAACTTCCTTAACTTCAGTTTCTACCTGTTTGGCAGCGACAGTTGCCTTAGACTCAGCTTTGCGAAAAAGACCTGTAACTCGCTGTTGTAGTCCTTGCAGGTTGCCTCCAGATACTAAGTCTTTGAACTTTGTTTGCAGTTCATTTTGGCTCTCGATTGGCGTTTGCTGCTCTGGGGAAGCGATCGCACGCCGTAGGGTTAAAGTTTCCCAAGCGAACCAACCGAGCAGTGCCACACTGGCAAGTTGACCCATTAGAACGCCGCCTGTAATACGACCAGCACACACCCATAAAACCAGGGCATAAAATAGCCCAACTGCGCTCCAGTAAAAGTCATTCTTGCGATGAACTTCTGGAAAAAAGAAGGCTGCCATGTAAAGGGCAATACTACCAAAACCGATGACCAATGCTAGGACGTATGCCAACATATGCTGAGTACTCCTTACGATACGTCTTTAATTTTGTTTGTTTCAATACAACTATCAGTTAATTCGTTGTTGCTTGTCGATAATGCCGCCAAATTCATTTAATTATTTACGTCCAAAAGGCAGATCTTAATCTCTTTTTTACGGGCGTCCTTTGGGGATCGGGCTACCCTGAAGGGGAAATGAACCGTTCTACAAGTTAAGCAGAGTTCCAAAGAGAATTTTTTTTATGACACAGCAGAGCTTTGGTCTTATCGGACTTGCCGTCATGGGCGAAAACCTAGCATTAAACGTCGAGCGCAACGGTTTTCCTGTAACGGTCTACAATCGTACCGCCGCCGTTACCCAGAAGTTTATGGACACGCGGGCAAAAGGCAAGAACTTCCATGCGGCGTATTCTATTGAAGACTTTGTGCAATCCTTAGAGCGTCCCCGCAAGATTTTAATTATGGTGAAAGCAGGTGCGCCTGTCGATGCCGTAATTGCCCAACTCAAACCCTTGCTAGAACCAGGGGACATGATTATTGATGGCGGTAACTCACTTTTCCGAGATACCGAACGCCGGACTAAAGACTTAGAAAACGCTAACTTTGGCTTTGTTGGCATGGGCGTGAGTGGTGGAGAAGAAGGCGCCCTCAATGGTCCGAGTTTGATGCCAGGAGGCACCGAAACAGCTTATGGTGAGTTGGCTCCGATTTTGGACAAAATTGCCGCTCAGGTGGATGACGGACCTTGTGTTACCTACATCGGTCCTGGTGGTGCCGGTCACTATGTGAAGATGGTACACAACGGCATTGAGTACGGCGATATGCAGCTTATTGCCGAAGCGTATGACTTGCTCAAAAATGCCTTGGGATTGGATCACCAGCAGTTGCATGAAGTGTTTACAGAATGGAACACTACTGACGAACTGAATTCGTATTTGATTGAAATTACAGCGGATATTTTCAAGTTCATCGACCCTGATACAAATTTACCTTTGGTTGATGTGATTCAAGATGCCGCTGGTCAAAAAGGTACGGGACGCTGGACGCTGGAAAGTGCATTTGAGCTAGCTGTGCCAATTCCGACAATGACGGCGGCGGTTAATGCCAGGGTAGTATCGTTTTACAAAGAAGAACGGGTAGCGGCATCCAAGGAATTAACAGGTCCCACAGGCAAATATGAGGGCGATGTTAAAGAATTTATCAACAAAATCCGCGATGCTCTCTACTGCTCCAAGATGTGTTCCTATGCTCAAGGCATGGCGTTGTTAGCTAAGGCATCAAAGGAGTTTAACTACGATCTCAGTTTGAGCGAATGTGCGCGGATTTGGAAAGGTGGGTGTATTATTCGGGCGGGATTCCTGGATAAGATTAAAAACGCTTACATGGAAAACCCAGACTTGCCGAACTTGTTGTTAGCGCCTGAGTTTAAGCAGAGTATTTTGGATCGGCAAGATGCGTGGCGGGATGTGCTGTCGGTATCGAATAAATTAGGAATTCCGGTACCAGCATTTGCGGCATCATTGAATTACTTTGATAGTTATCGACGCGATCGCCTACCTCAAAACCTTACTCAAGCACAGCGTGACTACTTTGGCGCTCATACCTACGAGCGTACCGATAAACCAGGCGCTTTCCACACGGAATGGACGCCAGCCGCAGAAGAATCTCTGCAAACAGGTACAACTGACTAAGGAAAGGCTTTGAAGTTTACTCCCCTTCTCTCCTAGGGAAGGGGGGTTAGGTCAGTATTCTGCTATCGCCAATTCTGTAAAAAGGTATTAACTTGCTCTAACTGATTTTCCAAAGAGTCTAATAACTCCGTCGCGCCTTCTAATGTCTTTGCTTGTGCTTGTCGCTCTAACTGTGCGGCAACATCTGGCATGAGCAGTACACCAACATTTGCACTTGCTCCTTTGATGCGATGAGCTTGCTGCTCAATTGTCTCAAAATCATTGATGGGAATTGCGAGGCGCATTTTTTCTAATCCTGGGAAGGCATTGTCAACAAACAGTTGCACAAGTCGCTGTTGAAAGGCGATTTTTCCGCGAGATAAAGTATTGAGGCGTTCTAAATCTAGCGGGGTTTGGTTCATATTGAGCGCTAGGGTTGCAGGCATGGCGTTGACTTCTGGTGCGATAGTTCCACTCCAACGCGCGATAGTTTCTCCTAATGCTTCTTGCGCTACAGGTTTACTGAGGTAGTCATCCATGCCAGCGGCGAGGCACTTCTCCCTGTCAGCAGGTAGTGCGTGTGCGGTTAAGGCAATCACGATTGTATGGCGGTTAGGTTCTTCGCGGCGTCTTAATTCTTGGGTTGCCTCATAACCATCTAGGACAGGCATTTGACAATCCATCAACACAATGTCATATTCTTGGGTTTGTAATTGTGCGATCGCTTCTTTGCCATTGCCGACACAATCCGCCTGATACCCCAGCATTTGCAACTGGTTTAAAATTACCATCTGATTCACCGGATGGTCTTCTACCAAGAGTATTTTCAGTGCCGAATTAGGTTGTGGCTGTTTGTCGTTCTCCTCAATAGTTATTGAGGCGTCAGAACTATAGCGACCCTTCCCACAGGCACTTGCCAAACTATCAAACAGTCGTGAGGCTCGTATTGGTTTAATTAAGTAGCCGGAAATATCCAAATTCTCGGCTTCTAAGGCGTCGCGCTGATGGATTGTGGTAAGAATAATTAGCCTCGTTTGTGCCAAGGTTGCATCAGCGCGAATCATTGGGACAATTAATTCTCCTTGAGGGGATTGCAAGTCGATAATTGCTACATCATAGGGTTTGACGGCAGCGGCACTACTTAAGGCATTCAGCGTTTCCCTACTCTCAGCGGTGACATCAGAAACTATCCCCCAACTATCAGTAAGCGATCGCAGCGCTTGGCAAATTTTCCCATTATCAGACACAATCAATAATTTGAGCTGGCTTAAGGCAACAGGAACAGCCGTAGAAATCCCTAGTGTCTGAGTGCCAAATGGCAGTGTAAACCAGAATGTAGACCCAACACCCTCAACACTTTCAACCCCAATTTCACCTCCCATCAACTCGACCAGTTGCTTGCAAATCACCAGTCCTAAACCTGTCCCTCCATATTGTCGCGTCGTTGAAGCATCGACTTGGGAAAAAGATTGAAATAGCTTGCTTTGGTCACTAGTACTAATCCCAATTCCGGTATCTGTAACTTCAAAGCGAATTTTAATTGAGGAATTGCTTGGCGCAGCCATTTCCGCAACCGAAGCTCTTACCACCACTTCCCCTTCTGCGGTGAACTTAAGTGCATTCCCGACTAAATTCAGAAGGATCTGCCGCAAACGTCCTGGCTCGCCTTGTAACTGTCTTGGAACATTGCTTTCAACCAAGAAGGCTATCTCTAAACCTTTCTCCTCTGCCTGAGTTGCTAAGACATCCATCACAGACTCAAAACAGCTATCTAAGTCAAAATTAAGCGGTTCGATGGGCATTTCCCCGGCTTCTAGCTTGGAAAAGTCAAGGATATCGTTAATCACATTTAGCAGATGTTCGGCACTACTGCGGAGCGTTTGGGCATAATCCAGTTGTTGAGGTGTTAGTGGAGTTTGTAACAATAACCCTGCCACACCCAAAACGCCATTCATTGGGGTACGAATTTCATGACTCATGTTGGCAAGAAATTCTGACTTGAGTCGTGCCGCTTCTAATGCCGCTTCTCGTGCTTCAACCAACTCGTTAATCGGGTCACTAACCAGTACAATCCCGCCAATTTCACCATCTGGGGTATACCAGGGATGAATTGCCCAACGCAAATAGAGTTTAGTACCATCGGCACGATACCAAATATCCTCACTGGCTGATAGAATTTCTCCTTGCAAACCCCTTTGGTGTGTAATTTTCCAGCATTCTGGAATATCAGACAATACCTCGTAGTGGCAGCGTCCGATGATCGCTTGTCCTTCTAATCCCTGTACTGTTAACCATCTGTCAGAGTGCGCTAGATAACACATTTGGGTATCAAACATTGCCATCGAGACAGGCGCATT
>CADCTM010000621.1:0-338 GCA_902805485.1 uncultured Coleofasciculus sp.
ATTCTCAATATGCAACCCTGCGGCAGAACCGTGGAGAATTTCTAAAAAGACCTCGAGACGGTTCACCTGAGATTGTTGCCGAAGGTCGCGATGATTGGATCGGTTGGGTAGAACTCAATACCGAACCTGTCAACGAAATAGCTATGAAAATGACAGCGCGGGTGATTCAAGATGTTAATGCAGATATCCTCGCCGTGGTTGAAGCAGAGAATCGGATTGCCCTGGGACATTTTAATGAGCAGCTTCTAAAGCCAATCAAGGCTGATTATAGGGAGACTATGCTCATTGACGGCAACGATGAGCGAGGGATTGATGTAGGAATTCTCACAAAGCCTGGG
>CADCTM010000621.1:348-1808 GCA_902805485.1 uncultured Coleofasciculus sp.
AAGTAAGGGGTTTGGCTCCCAAGCAACGTCGAATGCAAAACGACGAGCGCAGGCGCAGCGAGTGCGCGAGATCTATGACCAACGAAGAAGTGAAGGCATTGAGTTGATCGTCATCCTCGGAGATTTGAATGACACTCCAGAGAGCAAGCCTTTAGAGCCACTGCTTGCAGATGGTTCAGATCTTCGGGACATTAGCGTGCACCAATCCTTCTCAAGCGATGGCCGACCAGGGACTTATGCTAATGGCACGGCGTCGAACAAAATCGACTATCTGCTTCTCTCTCCCACACTGTTTGATCGCGTTAAAGGTGGTAGTATTTTTCGAAAAGGCGTATGGGGAGGAAAGAACGGAACTCTTTTCCCTCACTATGAAGAAATGACTAAAGCAATTCACGCTGCATCAGACCATGCTGCGATTTGGGCAGACATCGAGCTATAGCAGCCTTGACTGCACCGGGTCGTCGTAGACAAAGGAGCCACAAATCCATTATCCTGCAACTCTTTTAGAAGATAGGTAGCAGGATCTAAAGGCAATTAACAGTTCAGTAATCACGGCGATCTCTGATCTCGTAGATGTTGCTGGCGCTAGGAAGCCAAGCATCTTCTGCCACTTACGTATTGACCACTCCCACTGCCCTGGGAGGTCGCAGCCTAACCATCGCATGCACCGAGCGGATTGAGCTTGAGCAAATGAGCCTCTGCTTCCAGAAGGAAACTAGCTTACCTGTACTACTCTTGGTTGCTCTGACAGTACCAGCAGGAATCATAGTTGAGCTGAAGCCTGATTTTGGTGCTAATGAACTCAAACAGCAGTTGCTACAACGCATTCGCCCTGCAACTCCTAACGGCATTGGTTTTGCAGCTTTCCGGTCCAGTCTTGGCCGCATGGAGATAAGAAAAAACTGTTTGAGCTTCTGCCGGAGTGGATAACTGTTACGGCACAACAGCAGCCGACTTCCTTTGGTTTTGGCTTCATGCTAGTCGGCCTGCAGAAGAGGTCGTGGAAAGTGTGCTTAGCGATCGCCAAGCAGATTAAGGAAGTTAGCACTTCCATCGCCTAGTTCCGCTGTTTTTGGGGTAAGTTTGGGGTAAAGTTTTTTATTTATTGGTGAAACCTTGATATAGCGTAGTTAATTGGGGCCTGCAAAGCCCTTATCCCCAGTTCGAATCTGGGTGCCGCCTTTTAATAAGTTCAACCTTTGCTCTCTTACCTACAAGCTTTTGGCGTTTCTGACACATTTTAGGATGTGCCATTAATAGCTCTACACCGTTAGACGTCACAGATGGCGTTGAGTTTATTCGATAGCTGCAACCTATACCCAACCGTTCCTAGGACAGCTATGTCGCTGCTGACTGGGCAGTAAATTGTTCCCAACCTGTTTGCCAGCGTTGGGTTCCGACTAACACCAGGACTTTTACCGGCGGGTTGATTTCCACATGCGCAACATTATGGTAGAAGT
>CADCTM010000622.1 GCA_902805485.1 uncultured Coleofasciculus sp.
AATGTACAGGTGCAGTTCCTCATCAGAATAGTAGCTCACGCAGCGGCTACTTCTTGTTAGCCCAACTGCAAGTTAGACTATACCGTTTTCCATCATTTCATCATCATCGTCATCACCGAAATTCTGACGCAAACCTCCCGGCAAGGCGGCAATAATTGCATCAAGTACTCTTGCCACCGGAACAACTTCCAAACCAACTTCAGGTAATGTTTGACCTTTAGGAATAATTGCCCGTTTAAAGCCTAATTTTGCGGCTTCCTTAAGGCGTAATTCCATTTGAGAAACCAGGCGAACTTGTCCACCTAAACCGACTTCCCCAATTAGCACAGTGCGGGGATCGACAATGCGATCGCGAAAACTGGCAACAATAGCGATCGCAATTCCTAGATCCGCCGCCGGTTCCTCAACCCCCAAACCTCCTGCCGACGCCACATAAGCATCTAATTTCGATAAAGGAATTCCCACCCGCTTTTCCAATACCGCCAAAATTTGTTGCAAACGATTGTAATCAACCCCTGTGGCGGCACGGCGAGGCGCCCCATAGCTTGCCGGACTCACCAAGGCTTGCAACTCCACAACAATCGGGCGAGTGCCTTCACAGGCGACTACAGTGGCAGTACCGGGGCTAGTTTCATCCCGACTGCCTAAAAACAGCTCCGAAGGATTCAACACTTCCTGCAAGCCATTGTCTACCATTTCAAAAATGCCGATTTCGTGAGTTGCGCCAAAGCGGTTTTTCACGGAACGTAATAAGCGATGGGAGGCAAAGCGATCGCCTTCAAAATACAGTACCGTATCAACTAAATGCTCTAATACCCTCGGACCTGCTATTGCCCCTTCTTTCGTAACGTGTCCAACAATCAACAGCGTAATATTCTCCCGCTTCGCCACCTGCATCAGCGCCGACGTACATTCCCGCACCTGCGCCACCGAACCCGGTGCAGACGTTAAGGCGGCAAAGTACAACGTTTGGATACTATCAATTACCGCAACTTGCGGTTTAAGCGATTCCAACTCACGCAATACCTCTTCCAAGTCCGTTTCTGGCAACACATACAGGTTGGGATCGGAAAATGGTGGCGCGATTTCTACTGTCGCCGTGTCACCGTTACCGTTTTGGGATTTGGCACGTTTTTTCGCGCTACCATTAGACGTTTCGATCTCAATCGGTGGCACACCAACACCTAAACGCGACGCCCGCAATTTCACCTGTTGCCCCGACTCTTCCGCGCAAACATATAAAATCCGGTAATTTTGTGCCAGTTGATTTGCCACCTGAAGCATTAGCGTCGATTTTCCAATTCCCGGATCGCCACCAATTAATACTAAGGAGCCGGGGACAATCCCGCCACCTAATACGCGATCGAGTTCTACGTAACCGGAAGCAAAACGCATTTGGACATTGTTAGAAATTTCTGAGAACTTGACAGATGCTCTCGGCTGTGGTTGTCCTTTGCTAGGGGACTTTGAGTTGGAGCGATTATTAGTTTGCCAACCACCGCGACTAGTATTGACTGACGAGGGGGCAGCAATACTTTCTTCCAAAGAATTGAAGGTACCGCAAGCTGGGCATTTGCCAAACCACTGAGTGGACTCTGCCCCGCATTCATTACAGATATATACGGATTTAGATTTGGGCATCCTGATTAAAACCTGTAAAAAACTATTAAAAATTCTCAATACTTAAACAAAGGTTAAGAAAACCTCCAAGTGAAGGCAATGGGGAGGGTTGGCGTCTTAAAAAAGCTTCGCATAGCGTTATATCTTATAGATAAGCGACTAATAAATTAACAATTCGCCAATCCAT
>CADCTM010000623.1 GCA_902805485.1 uncultured Coleofasciculus sp.
GCAAAGTCTTGGGGTGAAATCTGCCCAATTTGCTTGAGTTCCTCATCAAATGTCGCTGTATAGCCGAAGGTATCACTAGTGGTTGTAGCTACAACAGGATTTGTCAAGTTTGAAGGGTTTGAAGTTTTATCCTTTACAGCCGAATGAGGCAAAGAAGCCCAGTTAGTCGAATGAGTCAACGCTATGATTAAGAATATTGCCGCCACTATTAGGCAAGACTTTATCCATTTGCGATACACGCTGTTCATAACCTTAATCCTTTTATTAACGCTCTTGCCCAAGGCAAATTTTGCTGTTCTGTCAAAGTCGATTGGTCTTTTTAAATCAAATCATCTAGTAGTTCAGTAATCTCTAACTGAGCTTTCTCCCGGTTGTCATCGTAAACCATCAGAGTTTCTAAATTGGCGTGTCGGCTCAGTTTTTGCACCTTTCGCACATTTCCATCCGTGGCATCTAAAGCCGCTGTAATAGCGCTATGCCGAATCCGGTGAGGTGACATCTGTTTCTTGATTCCTGCTGCAATACAAGCTCCAACGACGGTTCGACGGATGCTCTCTCCCGTGAGTCGATGCCCAAAATTACAAAAGTCTAGGGCAATGAATAGTGGGGCATCATTCGGTCTGCCTTCATGACTTGCCTCTAACCAGATGGCGATCGCATCTGTGGTCGCTCCACTCAAATCAATAGCTTCAGTTTGACTTCCTTTCCCTTTACCTCTAATCAAAAGAGTCCGGGCGCTCTCGTCAAAGTCTCCAATATTAAGCTGACTAACCTCATTTCGCCTGAGCGCATTTCCCCACAAAAGCCGCAACAGGGCATAATCTCTTTTACCTTGTAATGTGTCGCGATCGGGGACTGACAATACCTGTTTAAAAGCTTCTGGACTGATGCCAGTTGTATCGCGATATCTTTGAACCTTCTCCCCTTTAATGTCTTCCAGAGAGTAGACACAATGCCCCATTTTTCGACCCATCGCCACTAAGCTTTTGAGGGCAGAAAGGCGTCTGTTAACCGTTGCTTCTGCCAGTCCTTTTCTAATCAAATGAGCTTTGTATCTCAATACCAATGTCACCGCGTCCGCCTTTTCTAGGTGGAGGAACTCCAGCACGATGTCTGGTGTAGGCTTCTTCCCCGTCGCCCACTTTAAAAACAAAACTACATCTTTTTCATAGGCTAGGCGAGTATTTTCACTTCTAGAGTCAGCGAGAAGTTGTGATAACACATCGGGGACAATGTTGAGGTCAAAGGATGACCCAATTTTCGCATTGAGGGAGATATTTAGGCGGTGGTGAGAGGGGGGATTGTGCGTCATTTATGGGGGACGGCTCCTTTCGTGTGCGAAAAGTAATCTTTTCGCACACGGGTTGTAAGGATAAAATAAAAATTTTATTCCTATGTAGTATTACGGATACTAAAGACTATTAACTTGCTGCTGGTCCATGCTAGCAAGCAGCCGCATAATACTGGCATCAAATGCTCGCTTAAATTCGGGGTCTGAAGCATAGCGTTTGTAGAGGTCAAGTTCCCGCCTCCGTTCCCGGCTGATGGATTGTTGGATTAACTGTTAAGGGCTATTCGGCGGTTTTGTTCATCCTGGTTGTTGACCACTTGGCTCTGGTAGTTGGGGTTTTCGACAACGTGTTTGGTGATAGTAATTCGGTTACGGGCATGGCAGAAACGCTCCCAACTGGTCTTTATCGAGGCTAACCCACAAACCGCTTCCTCGCCTTTGGTATATTCACATAATTCTGGTAAGCAAAATAGCTGGTGCTGGTATTTTCTTATCGGGACTTTTCACAAAAACG
>CADCTM010000624.1 GCA_902805485.1 uncultured Coleofasciculus sp.
ATATCAGTGGCGCTCCCGCTAAGACTAAACCAGTGTGCTGGACGGTAAAATCCAACGTTAGTGCTAATTGTTCAAGGCATCTAGTCGCTGACCGTCCCAATTAAACCGGAAATTTACAACGAAACACAAGCACGTCCTGTGCATTGATTGCATCTAGAACGACGCATCTACTAAGCCTAACCTGTTGTATCCAGGCTAATTTTATCGTTGCAATAACGGCTGTATTGAAGCTTATTTTGAAGTGTAAAGCCATTGAGGTACACTTCCACAACAAATTCGACATGATGAGCCTTAAAAGAATTTATCCCTGTTCAAGGAAGGACAGTCAGATGGCTAGATAGGAACGTTTATGTTGGAATATTTGGAACCTCTATTTTTCAAAAAGTTGTTGATACTCTACTGGCTTTTTAATCTGTGGGAGCCAGAACTGTTTTCGCTGCATATCACTTCTGATTCATTGATTGCTTTATTCTATTACTCTATTTCCAGTTTGCTGGTTTACTTCATGCGCCAGCAACGCACTCAACCTTATGCAGGAATTTGTATGATTGTTGGAGTTTTCACCTTGGCTAGTGGTACAACTCATCTATTGAATATCTGGACAATCTGGCAACCCAATAATTCACTAGCTGACTCAATTGAAGCAATTATCGATGCGATTGCTTTATTCGCCGCGATACTATCAGTCGCATTAATTCCTAAAGTTATCAAGAAATCGCGTCCCGCCTCCCCTCAAACACCGACACCAGAAAGTTCAATCAACGAGACTTGCCAAAAATCAGAAGTAATTGTTCCTACGTTGAATCCTACAGCAATTGGTAAACTGAACGCGGAAATAGAACAACACCTGAACAAGCAAACAGTAACATTGCCAGGAAAGAATGCGAAATTAAATACCGAAATTCAAGAGAGCGAACGAAAATCTGAAGAACTACGTTTACTCCAATTACTAACGCAAATTATCAGTGAATCTCCAGACTTTCATTCAGCGCTTTCTGTCACGCTTCGACAAGTTTGTGAACTCACCCATTGGGAGTATGGTGAAGCCTGGTTGCCTCGCCCCGACAAAACAGTTTTAGAATGTAGTCCCGCCTGGTATGGCAAGAACGCAACAGAGGAATTTAGACAGCAAAGTGAAAAGCTGACGTTCCCCCCAAATACAGGTTTACCAGGGCGGGCATGGGCTTCACAACAGCCTGAGTGGATTGAAGATATTTCGGCTCAAAATGACTCTTCTCTCGTTCGCACACAGGCACAGGAAGCTGGATTTAAAGCCGGGTTTGCTGTGCCAATTCTCATCGGCGATCGCACAAGCGATGTAATATTTTCAGAATCAATATTACCGCGTGTTAGCCTCAAATCCGAAACAGTTGACCGTGCAAGCGAACCATCGCCTCCGTCCCCTAGTCGGAAAGTTTTAGCCGTTCTTACCTTCTTCTTCGCCCAATCTCGTGCCACCGATAAGCACTCGGTTGAGTTAGTCACAGCCGTTGCATGCAACTAGGATTAGTGATTGGCCGCAAGCAGTTGGAGGCACAATTACGGCAGGAACGAGATTTTAGCAAAACTCTCATTGAAACTAGTTCTGCCTTTTTTATTGCCCTGGATGCTGACGGCAAGACAATAATGATTAATAAAGGATGCCTCAATGCCTTGGGCTATACTCTCAATGAAGTTGTTGGCAAAGATTATTTATCAACATTAGTTCCAGAAACCGACCAGGAAGCATTAAAGCAGATTTTAGAAGAACTGATCAGATTTAAACAACCAAGCCTCAAAGAAAACCGCTTATTAACAAAAGA
>CADCTM010000625.1:0-4890 GCA_902805485.1 uncultured Coleofasciculus sp.
CTCATTAATTAATTTGATTTTTTCCTCTTGATATAGCTGACGCCCCAGCATCAATGCAGCGCGAGGCATGGTTCTAGCACGGGGAAATTTCTCTTCTAGAGCTTGTCTGGTTAAAGGATAAATAGATGAGGGAGGGAGGTTATCTGCTTGCTGGTGTAGAAGGTAAAGTCGCGCCGCCCAGAGGGCTTCTGCTTCATCCAGCGTAATTGGTTTGAGAGAAACTGACGCATCAAGAAGTCGAGCTTTGTCAGCCGATTGGACACGAGCAGCATTCTCTTTCCAGGTATTTGTAATGATACTGATGATTACCAGAAAATTTTTGGCGTGTTCATTGTGAATGCTGGAGTTGACGCTAAACAAAGCTTGTAAATCAATAAAACCATTGCTCAAGCGAGGGATGTTATCTAGTTGGTCAAAACATAGGACGATGGGCTGGGTTTCAGCAGAAATCTTGCCAAAGTTTGCCAAAATTTTCTGTGCCGCATCTTCTGTATCAATGGCACTTCTCACTCCTAAAGCTTTGAGGTCATCTTCATCTAGAAGATCTCCCCGCAACCAGTCGCAGGCTATGGGGTATAGTTCCGGATTAGTAAGGTCATACAGCACTCCAAAAAACTCTTTAGCGTTGTAGATACCTGTTGGGTAGCTTGTCCTGAAATTGCGGATAAAAATGCCTCGCTCACCTAGTACCCACTTGACGAAGCCACGGTCTTTGAAGGCTGGTAAGCCTTTAAGCCAGAGTAACAACTGAGACTCTTTTTGTCCCTCTGGGGCATAAAGCAGACTATCAACGGCTTGGCGTAAGATGTGACGCCAAATAAAGTCGCTATCGGGCCAAGGACCAATGTAGGCAAAAAAGGCTTTGGAGTTAAGCTGCCGTTTCAGTCGTCCCAATAAATGACTTTTGCCAGATCCAGAGTCACCATAAAGCATCAAAGTGCGAGTCCGGTGGTCGCTTGCCACTTGGTCAAGAACGGTTTTTATGGCGGAAATCGCTTCTTGATGAATCGACTCAACATTAAGAACTGGGCTTTGTTGCTCTTGCCAAAAGTTACCTGGTCTAAAAGTTGTTGAGTCAAAGGGATTAATTTCTCTTTGAATAGTCTGACTGATGGATGCCATACTTAAATCTCTCGGTGTTGGTAGACTACAAAAGTACTGACAATCAAGATGCAAAGCTTTAATTCACAATGATGAAAAACAATGGGCCCCCCACGTCTTGGGGAATTCCAGTGTCTATTTGTTCTGGAGTGTAGGCACTTACTTCTTGCAAGGAACTCAGCTCCAGTTGGTTGCTTTTTTCCAAACGATAAAGTGCCTGATCTAAGTCTTCCCGCGAAAGAGGCGGTTGTAACTTTTGTCGGAGATGAAAAATTGGTAAATAATTATCTGTACCTAATTCTTGATCTAAATGTTGAATTGTCTGTAAAATTTCTACGTCACTGATTTGGCTTATCGGTTCTTCTAGCGTTAAGATCGGTGGCGATTGATATACCTCCGCTTGAACTTGCAGAGATTTCCGCATAAAACCCAAGTAATTATTCAGTAAATCTAAACTGATAGTTCCCGTTCCCTTGGGACTATAATCATCATGCAAATATTCAATTCCTTTCTCAGTAATCCATACTTCAGCTTTTGTCCTTTTAAGTTTCTTCTCAACTTCAATCAATCCCCGCTCACCGAGACTTTCTAAAATTGCCTCTCGGTCACTTGCTTTTACTGATGATCTGATGCTGCTAACTGCAATTTTTCCAGAGGATTTACTGATAATTTCTAATAATTTCAGTTCTTTATCTGTAATCGGTAACTGTTCTGTATCGATTTTGAGTAATGCCTGACCTGCGGGTAAAATCTTGACAGTGGCAATTTCGCGGGAAAAGTCCACCAAACCACGATTGCCTAAATCTCGGCAAAGTTTGTCCCTCCCTGTGATACTCTTCAAGCTAGAAGCGCTAACGGCAGACCGATAATTAGCACAACCCAGCAACTTCAACAGGAATTTCAATTCTTTTGTTTCCATGTAACTACTCTTATTGATTGCAACAAAAACTCAAAGCCTACAGTTGTGCCTACAACTTAACCTCTAGTTATATTTGAGGGCAAGTTGAAAAAAAAGATTCCGGTAATCTACAGAAATTTGTAGTTGCACTCGCCGCAATGCCGCCAAGGCTTACCCTCACTACCTTAAAAGTTCTACTTTAACTTAACAAAAAAATTACGGAGCGTCTCACTCCTTAGACTTATCATCCGTTCCGGCAGACATACAAAGCTTACCTTCAATCACACCACAGATAATAGTAACCGTGCTAGTTAAAATTAAGCATTAGACATCGCCGACAAATTTCTCCCCTAAAATCTTATGCCGTTTCCCTTAAGGTTGCAATTTTTCCGACATCCAGAACCCTTTTAATCGCTTGATTTTCAAAAAGCGATCAGCGATCGCTACTCGCTGTCTCCCATCCATCATCCCCAGAAAAACAGCCGCGACTTATTCCCAAGTAATCAGGCTCTCTCAACTCACCTTACATAACTTCTACCTTAAAACAGTTTTTAATTTGAGAAGCTTGATTTTTAAAGACTCGATAAACTTCCTCAATAATCCCTTAAAATCAATAAAAGCCTTAGCTTTTTTACTTGAAAAACTTTTAAATATTTTGGAAAATGGCAATAAATAAACGTTTCATTAATTCTTGAACCCCATTATCTTAAAGGAGAAAACTACTAAAAATTAACTGACTACAATCCTTCTACAATCCTAACATATCATGAAAATTCTCATGCTTTCTTCTACGTTTCCTTATCCGCCAACGCGAGGAGGAACGCAGGTAAGAACATTTAATTTACTGAAGTACCTAAGTCAGCGTCATGCCATCACCCTGATTACTCAACGTTCTGAAGATATCACTGATACCGAACTGGAAGAACTGCGAAAATGGGTAGAGGAACTACTAGTTTTTCCTCAACCCCAGGTGTCAGATATCGAGCAAGGCATATTAGCGAAAGTACAACGATTTAAGACTTTTTTGCAGCAGGGAACTCCTCCCAGCGTGTTGTATCACTACTCATCTGACATTCAAGAATGGCTAGATGAGGCGGTAAAACTTTCAAAATTTGAGGTGATTACCTGCGAACATAGTGTTAATGAAATTTATGTACGACCCGAATGGCAGCAGCAGATACAGCTCGTAGTAAATATTCATAGTTCAGTTTATGGAACCTGCCGCAACCAGTTAGAAACAGGCACATCAGAAAAGCAACTGAGAGACCAATTAAATCTGCCCCTACTGCGCCGTTATGAAGCTCAATATTGTTCCAAATTTACTAAGATTGTTGTTACAACACCCGAAGATCGGCGGCAGATGGCGGCATTTAATCCAGACGGACAAATTGCCGTCATTCCTAATGGAGTTGATTTGACTCTTTACCCCAAGCGCCCCTCAGATCCAGGAGGATACAAGTTAGTATTTATTGGGGCAATGGATACTTTAGCCAACATTGATGCGGCGCGATTTTTCAGCTTAGAAGTGTTTCCAGAAATTGTGCGGCGCTATCCAGAAGCAACGCTAGACTTGGTGGGAACAAACCCAGTAGAGTTAGTTGTGGAATTGGGAGAACATCCAAGGATTACGGTAACGGGTCGCGTTCCTTCAGTAGTAGAGTATCTGCATCAGGCAAGCGTTTGTGTCGTACCCTTGCGAACTGGTTATGGAATTAAAAATAAAACCTTAGAGGCAATGGCAGCAGGGACGCCCGTGGTAGGAAGCGATCGCGGTTTAGAAGGACTTGCCGTTGATGGTGCAGATGTGCCGTTGAGAGCATTACGAGCGAATGAGACTACAGAATATGTGTATGCTATAAGCCGATTATTTGAAGACCGCCAACTCCGAAAACAACTTTCCGAAAATGCGCGATCGCTAATCGAAAAGAAATACACTTGGGAACGTGCCGGTGAGCTTTATGAACAAGTACTATCATCATCAATTAAAAATTAGAATTTTCTTAAGTTATTGATCCATGATCTAACAGATAGGACGCATAACCAATGACTAATAACTAGTGACTAATGGCAAAAGATTCAGGACCAAAGCAGCGACTCGTTAAGCCGACTAAAGTGGTCAAAAAAACGGCAGGAAAAAAAGTCGGGGTGTCATCCTTAACCACGGCAAAAGGAAAAAAACAAGCATCTCAGAAAACATCACGCTTAGGCGGATGTCTTGCCGCCATTGGAGTGATTTTGGCATTAATTGCAACAGGCGGAATCCTTATTGCTGGCATTTGGTTAGCAATATTGTTAATGATCAACCCAAATGCGATTGTTTGGCTCAATCAATTTCTCCCAGAATGGACTCGCATTCCAATTGCAGGTAACTCACCTCCCCAAACCATTGCCGCTATCCAAGCTGAAATTCGGAAAAATGGACTCACTCCCGGCGAAATTCAACTGCTAAAAGACGCTGAATTACTACTGCCAGTTTTTGCCACCACGCCCAATTGCCAGAGTGATTGTGAAAAGATTAGCGAACTCCGAGTCTATCATCCGGATAAATCAAGGGGCAATCGGAATCTTTATCAGCTTGTTAGTCAGCTTCCGATTACGGGTCCTCAAGAATATTTTGCTCTTTCCACGCCTGCTGGTAGTAGAGGGAACTCAACATTCTCCCGTGCCTTGCCCCTTAAAAAATTCAGCTCTTTTGATAGTAAAGCGCCAAGTATGGGCTTTTGGTTTATTCTGACCGGTCAGCGATTAAGTGGTGATCCGCCAATCACTTACGGACAGGTAGTTCATTACAACCCTGATCAAATGCACCTCAGTGTCATGGTGCAATGGACAAGTCCTAATGAACTTTTGCCCTACTGGCAGCAAATAACTGGAAACGCAACACCAGAATT
>CADCTM010000625.1:4900-9315 GCA_902805485.1 uncultured Coleofasciculus sp.
GTGATTAATCAAACTGCCGGTTTGGAACCGAAGTTTAAGGTTTACCAAATTAAACCCCGTCCATTTGTACCCGATCCGGTTTATTTACAAGAAATTTTACTGACACAACCAGCAATTGATACTCCACTTTTGCATAAGGCGTTGATATTAGCGCGGAGTGGTTTATGGTCTCCGGCGCGGCAATTGTTGCAATCTCAAAAGAAGAAAGAATGGTCAACTGCTGCCCAAGTACAACTGGATGTAATTCAACTTCACGCCCAAGTTACAGAGGCACAGGCAAAGCAAGCTTGGGCAAGTCCTAGTCAGCAAATCTTTGCCAATCTACTTGATGGTCGCTGGGCGGATGCCTTGCTGGTGTTTCAGGCGTCCGAATCCGGAGTGCCTGTACAGGAGATCGCCACGATGCTAAAGACCGATTCAGGGACGTTGGGAGAGCGCGTGGGAGCGGCGCTGAAGGTGAATCCAGATGACAGTAATGTCAAAGCTTGGGGAACGTTGATTGTTGCTGCTCAAGCTAACCGCCAAAAAGCGATCGCCTACTTTAAGCAACTTCAGAAAAATAAACCGATTAAATCCGAAGATACTAGCCAAATTAACGAATTACTTGATCATTTAGAGGGCGCTGTTGCCAAGGTAAGTGACAGTAATCGTATTAGTAAAATTATTGGAACTGCACAGCCGATTAAAACAGTTAATTCCGCAGATTGGTTGCAATTAGAAGACGTTCCCAAAGGCAAGAAAGCACTACCTTTAAAACAAGAAGCACCGCAATGGTATCAAGTTCAAATATCAGCATTTAACGATGGGCGGCGCTGGGAGCAGATGCCTTTTACAAAATTGAAACTGCCCAAAGTTTTTCAAGCAAAGCAACTGTGGAACTATCTCGGTTTAAGCAGTGATTCGCAAATTCAAATTGCCGTTTGGACTCCTGATGGACGCCAAGAATCAATAATGGCAACAGTTAAAGGCGTGTCCTACCGGGGAGGCGCAATCCAATTATTAGCGGCGGGAGAAGTGCTTGGGGGCGGGGTTTCTCGAAGCCGTCCTCTGGCATACACAGACGGCGCTCTGACGTGGTTAGAGCCTGCTTCTATTACGTTATCAGACCTCAACCAGTTGCAGCCCAAAACTGTCTCGGTGCTGCTGCCGGCACTCTGGCGCGAGTTAGTTAAAAGTGGTCAGGTCAAGTCAGGAGCAACGCCTAGCGTACAGAAGATGTTGGGCGAAATGGGCTATTGGTCAGCTCGGCTGGTAGATTTAACCGGAAATAACGAACAAGAAGTCGTCCTGACACTTTATGAAGACCGTTCTGGAGCTTTGAAAAAGCCTGATGTCACAACCTCTGTGGAGGAAGCATCGTTGTATAAACCCCGGACTTTGATTTTTTCAGATCAGGGGGCTTTACTTTACAGTGAGTTTTCTCAAGAGGCTAGTGCGGCATTAACTGCGATCGCAAATTTAGGTGATGGAGGAACTGCGGCTTTGCTGATGGATAACAAAATTAACTATACCCTCAAGCGTTGGTCGCGAGAACGTAAGCGTTTTGAGTAATTATTCAAGCTTCTATACACGACTCGATTAATTACTTGCCACAGGACCGCTACTGCTGCCAACCTGTTTAATCACTTCAACACCATTTTGTTCCAGAATTACTACACCTTCCCGATCACCGTTGAACTCAATCCGCTTGACTAAAACTTTTCCTTTATAAATATAGTCTCCAGCGCTAACAGAACGGCTACTTTGCTCCGGTTCCTTAACAATTGCACTAACTTTTCCTCCTAACTCTACGACTCCGTTAACTTGCACCGCCTTCGCTAAATCGATTGAAGGAGCAACGGGAGGAAGTGTTATTTGGGTTGGGGTTGAGTTAAGGGGTGAAGATTTTGGTTTGGAAGCATTACTAATAATTTTTTTGTCTTGATTTTTTTGTTTTTGAGTCTGGGGTTTTTGCGCTTGCTGTTGAGTCTGAGGTTTTTGCGCTTGCTGTTGAGTCTGGGGTTTTTGAGCGGGTGGATTTTGAGCCTTGGAGGTTGGAGTGAGTTTTGGAGTTTCTTGGGAGCCAACTGTCTGCTTTATGGGCGCAACCGCAATTGAGCTAAACGGATCAACACGACCTTTAGGAATGGGGATTGCTGTCGGTTGGGTAGATGCGATTAGTCCTTTCGGTGGCGCATTCACAACTGAGCTAGGTGTTGCAGGCTTAGGAGCCACAGATACTTGGTTGATGGTCGGCTTTGGTGCTGGTGCTTTATCTAGATCGTTGTTACCACTACAGCCAACCATTAGCACTGCCACCAAACTTAACCCACTAATCCCCTGAAGCATTTTCATTGGTTTTGTCCCCCTGTTCTCTATATCCAGAATCATAGTTCTTTCTGGCAATAATTAAGCACCCTTCAATTGACAAAATAATTGAAAGGTGCTTGTATTCCCGGATAACACGGTCGTTTGAGTGTTCTCGACTACTGTTTGGCGTGGTATTGCGTAAACGACTCGTAGCAATCGGTTGGACTGTACAGGTGGCACTGGCTGGTAATCTGGGTCATCAAAGACCAAGAGAAACGACACTCGCGTAACTCATTTCCCCATTTTTCCTTAAGGATGCGATGCGCTAGTCGCAAATTGTAAGAAGGAATCGCCGTAGAAATGTGATGAGGGATGTGGACGTTGATGTCGTGGCAGAGGAATTCAACCCAACGAGGATAATCGCAATGAACTGTACCAAATAGTTGCGCTTGGGCGGCATTCCACTGCTCGGCGGGTGTAAAGGGGATATCTGGAGCGGTATGGTGAACGATGGTGAAGGTACTCATCCAGAAGTGGTAAACCAGCCAAGGCATGACCCAAAACTTGACGACTCCCCAAATACCTGTCGTAGCAATCAGTGTCGGAAAAGCGATCGCTGCAAACCCTAGCACAACCAACACCGACAACCTTACCTGAGAGCGCTGTTTGCCTTCAAATTTAGTCCAATTAAAGTGAATTGCTGCCCAGTGAGTGATTGAACCAATCCACCAAAATCTACCCTCCATGATCAACCGATAAAACCATCGGATCGTGCGAGGAGTTTTGGCATAGGACTCAGGCTTCCACGGATGCCAAGCGTTGTCCACATCAAGCTTATTGGTATGGGCATGATGGTAATTGTGCAAAATTCGCCAGCTATGGAAGGGAAAAAGTAGCGGCAAAAAAGCTAAATGTCCGATTAAGTCGTTAACCCAGCGTCGATTAGCAAAAGAACGATGACCACAATCATGTCCAATCACAAAAAAGCCGGTCAACGCTGTGCCTGTGAAAATCCACACAAGGGGTAAAAGAAACCAGGGCGCTGATGCTAAACCCCAGTAGCCCAGACCAACCATCAAAACATTGACAATCAGCAAAGTCCATGCTTTGCGCCGATTTTTTGTAAAAACCTCACGAGGCAAAACTTGCAAAATATCTTTTAATCGCAAGCTGTCATTGGTGGCTTTTGTTGCTGAGTTGGGCGTCGTTTCTCTAATTACCGATATAGTCATGGAAAAATTAAAGTCTCCTAGATTCAGTTGGGTGAATCACCCTTTTTTAGGTGCAGAAAAATCCTGCCAGAACAAATCAGCCCTGGCAGGCAGCATTTTCGCTCTGCCTGATATGTAAGTACAGTAGTGACAAAAGCTAGCACACCCAGAATGCCGTTTAGGGTGCCTAACAGCAGGAATAGTGGCAAAATTTTTTGTTGCCCCTAATTAGCGGTTTCGGTATGATCCGAAGCCAGTCGTTGCTGTTTAAGAAATTTCTGCTGATGCAAGAGGGATTCGACCTCAGCTTGCAAATGCAGATATTTTACTTGTTGATCAGTCTGATAAAGAGACTTCATCAATGCCGTCAGGCGAGAGTCACCCGTTACGGCAACTCTAGAATTTTTTACGGATTGAGACTCACCACTGGGTCTTGGCGAATCGAGCAGACTAGATGAACGTGTTGGCATCAGTCGTTTATAGTTATTTTTGCTTACTCCCACCACTTGGCTATTGTATCCTACTGATGAAGCTTCGTTAAGTTTTAATGTGTTGCCTTTATTGATGGGTGGGTGGCAGCGTCATATATTGCGCCCAATTCTAGGCTCACAAAATCAATAGACACCGGGAATTAGGCGCTTGACTCGTTGTTTGTATTCTAAGTATTCTGGGTACTTTTCGGTTAACCAAGCTTCTTCTCGGCTGGCTTTGGTGTTGAAAAAGCTAAACAAAACAGCCGTAGCCATGAGGTGGGACAAACTTAATTGAAAAACTACCCAGCTTATGGCGGCAAAAATTAAGCCACTATATAAGGGATGCCGAACAAAGCTGTAAATGCCTGTTTTTACCAGTTGTCCATGGTCTTTTGGGGAAGGCAGGGCGGTAAGATTGCGCCCAAAGTCTAGCAAGCCTTCG
>CADCTM010000626.1:0-1463 GCA_902805485.1 uncultured Coleofasciculus sp.
TAACTCCTTAATAGAGAAATTTTGTTTCCATGCTGTGCCCATAAGGTTCTAGGCTACCGAGTTTTGTCCTTGAAACCGTTACTCAAGACAGTTCTATGCAATTACTTCAACCCCTTACACCGTCAGATCTTCAACCCTTTCTTGATAATCCCGCTCGACTCACCACCCAGCCTGTAGTGTTTCAAATTGCGATCGCCAGTTATCCGGAAACACCTCGCCATCTTCTAGAGGTGCTAGCGAACAATCCCGATCCTCAAGTAGCAGAAGCGGCTCAGTTGCACGTAAATTGGGCAGGAGAGATGACGGAGGGTTGGCAGGAAGCGGTTGATCAAATGTTGTGCTCGCGTCAACTGGGGCAAAATGACCGATTGGCAGTAGAACTGTTGAAAATTGCACCCGTCCCAGACTATTTCCTGAGTGAGTGGGTGCCTGCGGAGCAACTCCTGAAGGGGGTTCCCAATCCTCATATGCTATGGCGGCACCGCCTGAAGTTTCTGGAGCGACTGGTACAAGAGCCGACGTTGGAGGCGCGATTGCAAGTGGCAGAGTTGCCGGAAACGCCACTGGCTCTGTTGGAGCCGTTGGCAGGTGATTTGGAATTATCAGTTCGGTTGGCAGTGACGTTTAACCCCAATTGTCCACCACCGTTGATTGAATTGGTGGAAGAACAGCACGCCGTTGCCACTGATTGGAATACAGATGCTGAACAGCTAGCAATGCTAGGGCAGAGTCGCTGGGCATGGGTGCGCTTGGCAGTAGCACAAAATCCCTCGGCTCCAGCCCAGACGCTGATGCAGTTGGCAGCAGATGCAGAGTTCAAGATTCAGTTGGCAGCTGCGAAGAATCCAACAACGCCCGCAACAGTGTTGGCAGTACTCGCGGAACATCCAAAGAAAGTGGTGCAGGCAGCAGTGGCAGAACATCCGAATGCAACCGAGGAGATTTGGCGGCTTTTGCCAAGTCAGCAGTCTGTCATCATTGAACACTCTAAAAATCCCAGTCTGCCGCTTCTAGAACGTTATCGCTTGCTGCTAGCTGAAGAGGAGGAGCAAGAAACTGCAAAAGCTCATGAGTTCATGGCACGGCGCTTCGATAGTCCCTATGCCTTAGCGCAGGTGTTGGAAAAGGGCGATCGCAACGCTAAATTTACCGCAGCTCGCCATCACAAAACCCCGACTCAGGTACTGGAACAGTTGGCAAAAGATGCAGATGAAACCGTGCGTCAAGTAGCCTCGCAAAACTCGAATTTACCCCTCAGTAGCTTGCTAGACCTCGCTCAAGATTCCAGTATGAGCGTAAGATTGAACCTTACCTACAAAAAACCAGCGCCAGTTCAACTGTTAGAACGACTGGCTCAAGACGAATCCGAGCAGGTTAGAGCCAAAGTTGCCGAACACCCAGATACGCCAGTCGAGTTACTGATCAAACTTGCTAGCGATCCTAGCCCAGAAGTTTCGCAGGAG
>CADCTM010000626.1:1473-1801 GCA_902805485.1 uncultured Coleofasciculus sp.
GAAAAAGCTCTACAAAAAGATGTCCATGTTCGAGATGAAGTATTAGAGAAGCTGCTTAAGGGAGTTCATGGCTCTCAAATGCCTGCCAGCGTTTTAGAGCAATTAGCCTGTTACCCAACTTCATGGATTCGCTCATCGGTTGCCCATCACCCCAATACTCCAGCTTCTGCGTTGGAGAAAATGATTAATGATGATTATGGTCCCGTGCTGTGGGGAATCGCCAGAAATCCTAATACTCCTCCTCATTTACTAGAACGTTTAGTCAATCGTCCAAATCTCAGCGCTCAAGATTACGGACAAATTTATTTTTCAATAGCGGAACGTAAGG
>CADCTM010000627.1 GCA_902805485.1 uncultured Coleofasciculus sp.
TGGGATAGCTTCTGCTATATTTAGCAAAAACAATTCTGATGGCAAATCCTACAATTTTGGTAACGGGCGGTGCAGGTTATATTGGTTCTCATGCCGTTTTAGCTTTGCAAGATGCGGGTTATGAAGTGGTGATCTTAGACAACTTAGTCTATGGTCATCGTGAGTTGGTAGAAACGGTACTCAAAGTAGAACTTATCGAGGGAGATATTGGTAACCGCGAACTCCTAGACCAGATTTTTAAATCTAGGGAATTTGCTGCCGTTATGCACTTTGCCGCCTATGCTTATGTAGGCGAGTCCGTGAGCCATCCAGCTAAGTACTATCGCAATAATGTGGTAGGTACGTTAACACTGCTAGAAGCGATGTGCGATGCCGGAATTAAGAATTTTGTGTTTTCTTCAACCTGCGCTACTTACGGAGTACCAGAACAAATTCCTGTCGTCGAAAATCAACGTCAGCAGCCGATTAACCCCTACGGCATGACTAAGTTGATGGTGGAACACATCCTCAGCGATTTTGACCATGCTTACGGTCTACGTTCCGTGCGCTTTCGGTATTTCAACGCTGCAGGTGCTGATCCTCAAGGTCGTTTGGGAGAAGACCATAGTCCTGAAACTCACATTCTGCCTTTGGTGCTGCTGACGGCGATGGGTAAGCGGGAAAGTATTTCGATTTATGGCACTGACTACGACACTCCCGATGGCACTTGCATCCGAGACTACATCCATGTAACTGATTTGGCGCAGGCACACGTTCTAGGTTTGGAGTACTTACTCAAAGGAGGAAACACAGATGTGTTCAATTTAGGAAATGGACAGGGATTCTCAATTCGGGAGGTGATTGAAGCCGCTCGTGTTGTTACAGGTCGCCCGATTGCTGTTACTTTAGCTGATCGTCGCCCAGGAGATCCACCAATTTTAGTAGGTAGTGGTGAAAAGGCAAAGCGTATTTTGGGTTGGCAACCTGAGTATGCTGATTTGAAAACAATTTTGGCACACGCTTGGCAGTGGCATCAGAAGCGACATGAGAGTGTTTGAGCTACCTCTATGTAAACATTTTTAGGAATTAGTAACTTGCAACTCAAAGTGTCTTTTGACACAGTACTCTCTCTATAAGAGGCATCATGCCTTTTTGGAGTTGAGAGGGATTCCTATGAAAGGGCGGTTCGGGGCTTGCACAGCCCGTCCCTTAAACCGTAAATGTGTTTTCCAATTAGTTTAGTCTGGAGGGAGGAAAGACGAAAAAGCCCCTTCGTCGATTTTACTTTTCTTGATTAAACACCCTCCTCTTGGAGACGTCGTTGCTGACCGTATTGTTCAGCCTTCTGTCTTATGTTCTCGATATCGGGACTGTTCGATTGAGGTGAGCGTTGCGGATGAAACCGCCCTTGTAAACCATAGCCGACTAGCCCCATGTATTCTCTAAATGTCAGAAAAGCTGTTGCTTTAAAGCCGAAGTTAGGCGGTAGTGGGGTTGTATGGGGAATGACTGTAAAACTATTAGCGCGGAACACAAGTAATGAGCGCAACATATGCAGCTCATCAGTAACCAGCAGAATTCGACGACTCCCCTGTAGGTGTAGTGTAGCTGTCGTGAAAACGGCATTTTGCCATGTATTTAAAGAACAGTTTTCACCATCTAAAGCCTGATTAGGAATGCCTTTTACCTTCAGTTGCTCAATCATACTGGCGGCATCACCCCTACCACTAGTAAAAATCCTTGGCGCTCGTCTAGCGTACCAAAGCTCACGAGCAACATCGACCCGCTGTTTCCTAAATTCTTCGCCTCGACCCAGAACTA
>CADCTM010000628.1 GCA_902805485.1 uncultured Coleofasciculus sp.
GTCTTTCGCTGGAATTGCTTGAACCATAACTAATCAAAAATAATTAAACTAATTTCAGATTACGCTTCAAACATCCATTCCTGATTACCAATTCTGATAATATTTCCCGAAGTAATCCAAAATTGTTGATTAGGAGTCAGTCGCTGCCCGTTAACAAATGTACCGTTAGAACTACTCAAATCGGTTATTTGATATTGAACATTACCCTGATTGTCAGGAAAATGCACAATTAAGGCATGGTTACGCGAACTCAATGCATCGTCAAGAACCAGGGTATTGCTAGGTTCCCGTCCAATTGTAAAAGGCGTTATCGACAAAAAGACGATCGCACCTGTTGCACGATGTACTAAACGCCCCATTCCCCCGTCTGTGGCGAGTCGAGTTGGCGCTAACCCTGGCGTATCTCGAACTGGAGGCAAATTAGCTTGTACAGGTGCTTGTCCTTCAATAGCAAAGGTAGTTGCTTCTATGGTTGCGCCTAGGGTTGGGTTGTTTAAATTCGGGTCACGACCTGAGACAATATTTACTTGCTGTACAGGGGGTGCTTGGACTTCTGGACGCCCTGAAGCAGCAATTTGCATTTTCAGCGCCGCCTCATGTTCCGCTTCTTCTCGTGCGCTCAAACCCTCAACCTGACGTATTATCCCACGAGACTTCGGGAAGCTGATATCACTCACCCGGACATCTTCCAGGGCAAACCCCAAGGCATAAGACACTTCGGCATGGTCAAGGATATATTGCCGAATTTGCGATCGCCCCTGAGTCGTTAGCTGTTCGACATTAAGCTGACCAACCGCTACCCCTAGATTATCTTTAATCGCGCTCGTTAAGGCTGCAATTGGATCAGATAACTCTAATGCAACCCGTCTAGCGTCCACAACCTGATACATCACATTCAGGGAGACATTAATTAAATACTGATCGCGGGATAAAAAATCCCCCTGAGATAAAATTTCTAAGTTCCGAACCTTAGTATCCACCACCACAAGTTGACATTGTTCCAGCAAGGGCAAAGCAAAGCTGAAATGACGCCCTGGTACCAATGTCCGCACGACTCGACCATTTTTGACTAATAAACCTGTAGTACCTGCCCCGATAAAGTCCATGCTCAACCCGACCCACCGCTCCGGGGTCAGCGTTTGGATGAGAGGAGAAGAGTTGCCAGACATCAGACTTTAGCCTACAGGAATAATTAGGAATTTCTCTTTAAGACTAGCAAAGCTTGATAATTAACGGCTCTTGCCTTTTCTTGATGCACTCAAGTCTTTAGCGCCCTAAGCTACAACCTCTCAGACAGCAGTGTAGTGAATTGAGCCGTTGTGCTTCATAGTAATTTCTTTCCTTGGTTTGAGTCCTAATGTGCCTTTTGAAGGGGGTTGTTAATAAAACAAAATAATAAGTTGTAAATATATACACTTAAAGAAAGTCAGCTTAGATTCATGCAAAATGTTCTGCTTCCAACAAAAGGGTTAATCCATAGATTAGTGGACGAATTATCAGGAATCCTGATCGCAAGTATTGTGATTATCTTATGGTTAAGTAGTTTAATCATCCTTCTTTCTATTGATGTTTCTCAAGTTCCGTTGTTTTTAATTGTGCCTGATGTCCTTTTAAGAGCATTTCTGCATACCGGACTATTCATTACGGCACATGACGCAATGCATAGAATCGTATTTCCCCAAAATCGCAAAATTAACGATTTTATCGGCGGCGTAGCAGCGCGGATGTATGTACTTCTTCCCTATAAAACCCTTTTAGAAAAACATCGGCTGCATCACCACTATCCAGCGAGTGAAAAAG
>CADCTM010000629.1 GCA_902805485.1 uncultured Coleofasciculus sp.
AGCAAATCATTAGCATACTGACTAGTATAAGAAAGATTTCCGTAGATAAAGTTAACAGGATTGTTGATTTCGTGAGCAACCCCGGCAATTAACTGTCCCAAGCTGGACATTTTTTCCGTTTGAATTAATTGAGTTTGGGTGTGCTGGAGGTTCTTAAGAGTACTTGCTAATTGTTCAGCTTGTTGTTGAGTTTGAGTCAGTAATTCTGCTTGCTGCAAAGCAACACTCAGGTGTGCGGCAATTTGCTTAATAAAATCAATTTCCGAAGGAGTCCAAGCGCGGGGTGCTGTGCATTGATGGATACAAAGCAAACCCCACAGAGAATCCCCTTTTTGTAAGGGGACAACTAGATTAGCGCGGACTTGAAATTGTGCCAAAATCTTGATGTAGCAATCACTAAAATCGGCATGATAAATGTCGGCAACGGCTTGAATTTGACCTTCATAATACTTAGGAGTAAATACCTCCCCAAAACAGCAAGCGTGAATTTGGGTATTCACAACTTCCAAAAAACCCGGTTGCACATCTTCTGAGATAAACTCTCCATCATCGCAACTATCAGGAGCAAAGCGAAAGATTGCTACCCGATCCGCTCCAAGTAAGCGTCTAATTTCCGTAGTTGTTGCCTTGAATATTGTAGTAACATCAAGAGATTCTCGAATTTTAGTAATCACTCCAAACAAGGCTTCCTGTTGTTTGGCGGCAGTCGCAAGTTGTTGCGCTTGAGCGGTGGCGGTAGCGGCAGCAATGCGACTTTGCTCGTACAGTTCTGCTTGCTGAATCGCTACAGCCGCTTGGTCAGCCAATTGTTGTAAAATCTCAACTTCAAAGGCGTGCCAACTTCGGGTAGATTTGCATTCGTGAGCAACCAAAAGTCCCCACAATTGATCGCCGACTCCAATTTGAATAATTAAAACTGCCTTAATTTGAAAATAGTCAATAACTTCTCGATATTTTGGGCTGAGATTAACTTTGGAAACATCATTAATCGCTCTAACTTTTCCGCGTTTGTACAGTTTAAGCGGCACATCAGGAAAGTCTTTTCGGGCAACACTGACTCCCAAAGTAGACAACCAGTTACCCTCAACTGCTTCCACAATTACTTTACCCTTAGAGTCATCGGCAAACTGGTAAATGATCACTCGATCTGTATTAATGACCTTCCGGACTTCTCGGACAATAGTTTGCAACGTCGTCTTCAGGTCGAGGGTGCTACGAATTTGGTTGGTAACGCGCTCAACAGCACGTCCCTGTTCTAAGGCGCATCGTAACTTAGCGGTGCGCTCTTCGACTTGTTGCTCCAAGGTATTATTGAGAGATTGCACCTCAGAATACAGTTGGTATTGCTGAATTGCCATTGCAAAGTGATGCGCTAAAGCGATCGCCAATTCAATATCACTAGGCGTCCATTGTTGCGCCTGACCGCGTTTTAACTCTCGCCATGTTTCAAAAGACTTCCGGGGAAACTCTTGTTTGACATTGGGGTCAAAGCGCCCCGCCCATAAGGTTTCTGTATCAACTTCCGCCCGAAAGATACTCAAATAACCGAGGAATGAGGAGCGATAATACAAAGGCAAAACCAGCATTCCCCGAATTCCCGTCCCCCCAAACGCGGGAGTTAGAGAACGAAACGCAGGCGCTTTATACAAGTCAGTGACAATCAGTGATTCACTGCTTACAGATTTAGGAGAGGTGACAGGAGGATCGCTGCCTTCACCCTGGCATCGCGAAGCGTCTTCATACTTAAACGAAGCCCAGTTTTGCCATACGGGATGCTGTTCAATTAAACTGTCTT
>CADCTM010000630.1:0-1754 GCA_902805485.1 uncultured Coleofasciculus sp.
GCATATTTTCAGCAAAAAGTCAATAATTGAGGAGGATAGTTAAATCTAGGACAAATCAAGGCAACACCTGTATTACAAGGTCAGCCTTGATATCGGAATTTTTGATGCCCGTTTTCCCATCAGTCGGCGGCATGATGATGAGTTCTCCTACGGCAGTCAGCTCACTTTGCCATTGATCATTGGCTAAACACAGTTGATAAACTGTTCATCTGTAAGACCGATGGCGGGGGTATGTTGAGAGTTAGAGTTTCCCTCAAAAAGGCGATCGCGCAAGCGCTGCGGCTCTTGAGATCGCCAATAGGGTGAATTTTATTATGGACACCGAGGCATTTTCTTCCAGACTTGTCTTACGATTTAGATTAATGTTTGGTTTGATTTATGTAATACGTTGTCTAGTAACTCGCATTCATAAGAACAAGTTTTAGGGTTAAGCTATGGCAAGGCGATCGCTTCAGGCATCCCCAGACGGCATCAAAAAAGCTAAACTCGCTTTCCTACGCACAGGATGGACGCAGCAAGAGCTTGCTAGTGAAGTGGGTTTAGAAACTCGCCAACCAATTTGGAAATTTTTTGCAGGCAAACCAATTGAGCGCTATATCTTTAGTGAAATTTGTTTTCGGCTCAATCTTGAACTTGAAGAAATTGCCATTCCTCCAGAAGGTCTCCAAACTGTAAATGATCAAAATATTCCCAACCCAATTAGCGACATTGACACCCTCGTTACCCAAGTGCGCTCAGAACGCTACGAGATTATTCAAGCTCAATGTGGTACTTTACGTTTATTAGATATTGCGCGACCTGTAGGTTTAGATGACCTCTATGTTGAAGTTAATATCCTCGAAGAAATCACGAGCTATCGTTGGTTAGATATTTCCGATCTGCGAGGCTTTCAATCGGAAGAATTTGACCGTTTAGGTTTAGGTAAAATTCGTCAAGAACGAATCCCCGGACTCAAAGCCGTTGAGCGCTATACCAAGTTGATGGTACTAGGTAAACCAGGCGCGGGTAAAACCACTTTTTTACAATATCTGGCAATTCAATGCAATCAAGGGAATTTAATTAGCGATCGCATTCCTGTATTCATCCGCCTCAAAAACTTTGCTGAAGATGCCTTAGACGAAGCTCACTTCAGCTTGCTGAACTACATCAATCAAGAGTTTGAACGCTGCGGCATTTGTCAACAAAAAGTTGAAACTTTATTAAATCAAGGCAAAGTTTTGCTTTTACTAGACGGCTTAGATGAAGTACCAGAAGCCGCCAGCGACGAAGTAATTAAACAAATTCGCAAACTTTCCGAAAATTACTATAAAAACTCCTTAATTATTACTTGCCGTCTCGCAGCTCAAGAATACAGATTTCGCGGATTTACTGAAGTTGAAATTGCCGACTTCAAGCCGGAACAAATTGAGAAATTTGCCAGAAAATGGTTTGTCGCTGTTGCCAGAAATTCCCCCGAATCTGGCTTAAAAAAAGCGTCTTTATTTCTTGAGCAGATGGCACTTCCCGAAAATCAACCGATTCAAGAACTAGCCGCAACTCCAGTATTGCTCAACCTCACCTGCTTAGTATTTCAGGCAAAGGCGGATTTTCCAGCTAAACGCTCTGACCTTTATAAACAAGGACTTGACTTGTTGCTCATTCGTTGGGATGAAGCCAGAGGCATCAAACGAGATGAAATTTATCGTAATTTATCCTTGCATCATAAGCTCCAACTCCTCAGCCAGCTAGCCGCAATTACCTTCGAGCAAGGAGAA
>CADCTM010000630.1:1764-9308 GCA_902805485.1 uncultured Coleofasciculus sp.
GGCTGAGGAGTTGGAGCTTATGATGCAAGGAGAATATTTCTTTGAAGAAAATACCATTAATCAGTTGATTGCTAATTATTTACGAGCCTTACCAGGCAATCAATTAGATCCATCTACTATAGAACTTAATAGCGCCGCTGTTCTAAAATCTATCGAGGCACAGCATGGGCTTTTGATAGAACGAGCGCGACGGATTTATTCATTTTCTCATCTGACTTTTCAAGAGTATTTTACAGCCAGAGCAATTGTTGCCGCCTCCGAGTCTTCGTTGCCCCAGTTGGTGAGACACCTGATCGAGAAACGTTGGCGGGAAGTCTTTTTACTAACAGCCCAGATGTTGCCTGATGCCAATCTTCTGTTGCAGTTGATGCAGCAACAAATTGATCGGTTGGTGTTTACTGAATTTCAAAACTTGTCAGAAAATGCAACTGCAACATATGCCGCCACTTCCGACGAATCTTTACAACAATTCCTCATGTGGGTAATCCAGAAAGCCCTTGAGGTCAAGACATCCTACAAACCTGCTGCTGTCCGTGCCTTTTACCTAACCCTTGCCCTGCCGCCTCACCACCAACTTACGGGTAATCAAGCGTTAGCGTTAGCAATCGACCCAAAACTGGCAAGTGAAGTAGGAGGTGAGCTTGCCCTAGATTTAGCGCTAGCTCACGCTTTAGCCGTTGCCGTCGCCCTAACCCCAGAACTGATTCCTGACCGCCTGAAGCCCCTTTACCTGGCATTAGACCTCGATTATCTAACTGATACTGAACCGATAGGTGACTCACTCCAGCAACTGAAAAAACAATTGCCTCAAGTCGGTGAAGACCGAGAATGTTTAAAGGAATGGTGGCAAGTTAATGGTCAAGCTTGGGCATCGCAATTAAGAGCGTTGCTAATTCGACATCGCAACATCGGTCATGAATGGCACTTGAGCGAAGCGGCGCTTCAGTTGTTAGAGCAGTATGGTACTGGTCATAAGTTACTTGTAGACTGCCTCAATAGCAATTGCCAAATCACACCCACAGTACGCCAAGAAATTGAGGACAAGTTGTTATTGCCATTGAGGATTGATTGAAAGTTGTAGGTGCAATCGCCCTTAGTTGCCCCTACACCTGCGTATCATTCCTAATCTTCCCAAGTCACATCAATGTCTAAAGGGGCGCAGGAGGAGCGAATCATACTCAAATAACTCCGCGAAGCTTCACCAAAAAGATGAATTCGCTTTTGATGAGTTGGATAGGACTGTCCGTAAATTAAAACTTGCCCCACGGCACACTTCCAACTCTTAATAGATTTCACTTCTATGAGTTCTCGCTCTGTTAACAAATCAATATTCCCGGCAAGGGTTGGTACTTCACGCTTGACTTTTCCAAGGGTTTGTGCAAGCCGCTTTTGAACAGATTTTTCGGTTAACCGGACGCGATGCTTTGAATTCAAGTACTCCCAGTATTTAAATGCCAACTCGTCAACAGCAAACGTGCCGCCATTTTTCCCACGCTTGGCGTAGGTAATCTCACCTCGAAGTGGATTGTATAAGGACTTAATTAGAGCTTGGGTTTGCTCTTGCCGAATCCAGCATGGAGGTGTTCTATTTCGGGGACTTCCTAAAACACGCCACATATCTGTGAGGCTAATTAGTCCGTTGCATCGGCGTACCTGGGTACCGGGAATATTATGGGATTCTAGAGCCGGGTCGTTGATTATCCACTCAAACAGTTCCAACTGCTGAAATTCTTGAGGATGACCCGACTTTCGGGCTGGTTTAATCGCTAACGTCAGCATTGGTGCTGTTTTGTTCATCAGGGTGAAGATTCGGGATAAATTAAGCAGTCTTTCGCCAAAGCGAGAGATTCAGCCAGGGTTCATTAAAGCACGTCATTGCTAGCTAAGGTTAGCTAGACTTGGCGCCAACTTGAAGCCAATGCTGCTTCTGCCGCGCTGTATATGAGAGTGCTTTTAGAGTTTACATCAGGCAATATATGTTGAGACAAGAGATAACCCACAAGGAATCCGGCATACTCCAATTCTGGAATAAACTTACCTCTGTACCTGATGTTTAGTTGTCTGAGACGAGAGTGAAAATTCCGGTGCTTAAAGTGAATGTTTCTTATTGAGACCTGGTGACGGGCGGCAAACTCTGCCACGCTTGCGCCACAATGTCACTGAGCCAGCGTCTTTGTGCCTGATCGAGCAGAGTATCTTCCTCTAGCACTTCGGCTGTTAAATCGTCTAGAGACTGCCCTGCTTGGCGGGCAATCTGAATGACACCTGCGATCGCTGCCGCGACTAATTCTTCATCGACGGGTTTTTGACGCAGAGCCACAATTTCTTGAGGGTTAGCTGGGATGGGATAATTCATGGCTAGTTAACAACGGCACCCCTTAGGTTATCAAAATGAGAAAAGTGTAAAGTTTTTTTTCTAATCTTAAACAAATCGGTATCCGGAAGCTTAACGTACTTTGCCCATTTGTTGCCTCAGTCTTTCTTAATAATTAATGAGTTAACGAGAATACCAAGATGAAAGAGATTTTCTACGTAGAATTACCTACCCCAGAATCAAGCACCGTCTGCACATGGTTACAGCAGCAGTGGGAACCAGCTCTGGGGCAAAAGATTATCACCCCTGACGGTATACTGCTGCAAATTGAGACATCAAACACCAGCAATCAGAACCCTACAGCCAATGATGCCCCAATTCCGGAAATCTCCATTTTTGTTTGGTCTGTGCAGCGAACAACCTACCTCAAAGCCTTTCGTTGGGGGGATAAAGCGCTCCAGGGTGAGGGCAAAATCCTGCAACAACTTGAAACAGCTCTTAGAAATCAATTTCCCTATGAATATCCCGAACCCCCGGTAATTGATTTATCCCAGCAATCAATCTTCGAGGCATTAGCACCCCATTATCCCAAAACCGTCCATTTCTTCCAAAAAATGCCCAACGGCGAATATGACCTCAACCGTGTCTACTGGTGGGAGAAGCAGTGGCGTGAAGGCGTTCGCAATCCCCAGAAACCTAGGCAGGTAATATTTAAATCACCGACTGGGGCAAATGATGCCTCAACGTCTTTCAGTGCGCCAGAGTACGACTTAATTTATATCGGCGGTGCATTGGGCGTCATCCATGCCGCTGTGATGGCACAACTGGGATACCGAGTCTTGCTCATTGAGCGTTTACCATTTGGGCGGATGAACCGGGAGTGGAATATTTCTCGCGATGAATTCCAAAGCTTAATCGATTTAGGTTTATTTACCCCAGCAGAATTTGAAAGCGTCATTGCCCGTGAATACATTGATGGCTTTAATAAATTCTTCGACGGCAATAACCCACCCCACCTGAGATCCGCCGTTTTGCACACGCCAACGGTACTGAATATCTGCTTAGATTCTGAGAAACTCTTACATCTGTGTGAACACAAGCTCAAGCGTGCTGGGGGAGAAATCTGGGATGAAACCCAGTTTATGCGGGCAGAAGTGACAAGCGATCGCGTTGTGGTGGGAGTAGAACACCTACCGACTCAAACAGAGCGAAAAGTAACAGGACGTCTCTTGGTAGATGCGATGGGAACCGCCTCACCGATTGCGTGGCAGCTCAATGGCAGTCGCGCTTTTGATAGTGTTTGCCCAACCGTTGGCGCCTCGATCGCAAAAGGCTTTGAGCCTGAGGTTTGGGATAGTAATTACGGCGATGTCCTCTACAGTCACGGCGACATTTCACGGGGACGCCAACTGATTTGGGAACTATTCCCTGGTGCGGGTGAGGAGATTACCATTTATTTATTCCATTACCATCAGGTAAATCCTCAGAATCCCGGCTCATTGTTGGAGATGTATGAAGACTTTTTCACAATCTTGCCAGAATACCGACGTTGCGACATGGAAAAACTGGTGTGGAAAAAGCCGACCTTTGGGTATATTCCTGGACATTTTAGCGTGGGAAGTCGCGATCGCATTGTGGCATTTGACCGATTAATTGCCGTAGGCGATTCTGCATCACTCCAATCTCCCCTCGTCTTCACCGGCTTTGGCTCCCTGGTGCGTAACTTACACCGCCTCACCGACCTTTTAGATACAGCATTGCGGCATAATCTCCTAACTGCCAAAGACTTAAACCAAATTCGCGCCTATCAAAGCAACGTCTCCGTCACCTGGCTATTTTCCAAAGGCATGATGGTGCCAACTGGTCGTCACCTGCCACCGCAGCGAGTGAACGCCATGCTCAATACCTTCTTTGGGCTATTGGCAGACGAACCATTAGCCGTTGCGGACAACTTTATCAAAGACCGAGTTAGTTGGTTAACCTTCAATCGGCTAGCTCTCAAGGCAGCAAGGCGAAACCCAGCACTCATACCCTGGATCTGGGAACTCGCGGGTGCAAAAGATTTCTTCCGTTGGCTAGGCAGCTACTTCAGTTTTACAGGCAATGCGATCGTGAGCTGGTTACTCAGAGATTGGTTTCCCAAGTTAGTTCGCAGTTGTCAGCCTTGGCTTGAAAACCGAAATCCTGCGCTGTGGCTGCGGCTGTTGGCTCAAAGTTATGCCTTCACAGCAGGCATGGGGCGTCCTGAGCGACCCAGACGCGAGGAGAGTGTCGTCAGAAGCAATCAGCTCAATGAATTACCCCGCCCGAATTTAACCAAAAGTTAAGACGGGTAAAAACGCGGAAAACTGGGGAGTTCAATCGCCGCGAGGGACTTACGCTTTTTCGACGGACGGAGCGGGTAGAGGATGGGTGAGGGCCAATTGGATTGGGGGAGAACGACTTCTGGTTCAGTTGGCTCTTTGCTTGGGGAATCTCTCCAAATTTCTTCATCTCGTATTTGAGCTTGATCAGGAAGTTCCCAGGTATCCTCTGGTAATCCAGTCTCCTGGGCGTCAATACGGTCAGCAGATTCGTTAAATTCGGGCTGAGTTTCCCAGGGTGTGATGTCGGTAGTGTTAGAGAAATCGGAGCGCGTCTGGGTTAAGCCGGCGGCTTCGGCGAGAGAGGACATCTCGGCAAGAAGCTTGTATTCTAATTCCAATTCGCTGGCAGTAATTTCTTCAGAGGAGGCTAGCGCCTCTTCAGGATGCTCTGGGGGGGTTATGTCCAACGCTTGCGTACTTTCTACTAAGTCAGTGGTTTCTGCTGTTGAAGGAAAATCTGGTTCTTCCAGACGCCTGACTATAAACGGTTCTGTTTTTGAGAAATATACCGGTTGAGGCGGTTCTAGGCGGACTGGGTGCTGCCAAATGGTATCAAAGTCCGATGGTTCTTCGAGAACTCCGGGTTCAGCAGACCAAGGTTGAATCGGTTGGGCTTTGGGAACAAAGCTTCGATGAGGCTGTTGTGTATCAGTGCTTGTTGGCATTTCCAGCGACTTTTCCAGTGCTGCCTTAAATTGCAGGGTTTGCTGTTGCTGGCGTTGCAGGCGGGTTCTCAAATCGCGACAGGTATTTGCCGCTTGCAAAAGTTGGTGGGACTGCTCGTTGTAGCGCTGTTGGGTAAAGGAACATTCTCGCTCAAGTTGGGCAATGCGTTCTTGACCACCTTGTAACTGTTCTGATAAGGTCTCAATCAAGATTTGCTGGCGCTGGGAGGCTTGATGAGAGGACTCTAGAGCTTTAAATAAACGGGTTAATTGTTCGTGGACGGTATTGAATTCTTCGGTTTGTTGAGCGAGTAAAGTTTCGCGCTGTTGCGATCGCGTTTGTTCTGTGTATAAAGCTTCAGTTTTCTGTTTTAGTGCCGCTTTGAGCTGATTTACTTGCTCCTGCAAGTTACGATTGCGCTGACGCATTTTTTGAGCCAATGCAAACCAATCGGCATCCTGGGTTGATTTTTGTCCAGCATCATCAGACTCAGAAGTGGCATCATCGCCTTCTAGCTGGCTCAAGAGTGCCGTTGCCTCTGTTTCTAACTCGGTTGTCTCATCTGGCTTCCAAGGTTCAACAGGAGGCTTTAAATCGGGCAATTCGGAGAATTTGACAATCTTCAGATTCTCGACCGTTTCTGTTGCATCCAACAGCTGTGCCCCACTGTCATCGCTCGGTACAGTGGGTTCAGGGAGGGGCTGGTTATTGGGTTGGTCAGCTTCACTCATAGCGCTTCATCAAAAAGTTCACAAATCCACGGTGTGGGCAAGTTTCGGGGTATTAACACGCCAAGAAAATCGAGTTTTGGCAGCAGTTTCGGTCAAATCCAACGCCGCCAGTAGTTGTGTCTCGTGTAACAAATTCCTGTTCAATGCTTTGCCCT
Source organism: uncultured Coleofasciculus sp. (assembly GCA_902805485.1). Classification (GTDB taxonomy): domain Bacteria; phylum Cyanobacteriota; class Cyanobacteriia; order Cyanobacteriales; family Coleofasciculaceae; genus CADCTM01. The sequence continues at coordinate 7,997 of CADCTM010000630.1, forward strand.
GACTTGACTTGATGTGCGGCTGCCTTTGATCACCTCACCGTCTCCATACAAAGTAATGCATAAAAATCGCTCTCATTGCACAAATTTTAAGTTAAACAGATTCTATTAAACTGTTTTTAGGGTCACTCAGCTCGGATTTAAAATAAAGCTTCTGTTAATAAATCCCGATGCATTAAGGCGCGGTCTACTAAGGACTGAATTTGATCAGTTGTGAGTGGGTCGCCGTTAGCATAGTGTTTTAGCCAAGTTTGACTGATCAGATTTGGGTCATCGGGCAGTTGGGCTAAATCCCATCCTGGCAAGTCTAACTCGGTCATTAACTGGCTGACTTTCGGGTCATAACTGAGTGCAAAACAGCGACATTCAGCGGCGGCAGCCATAATCAAGCTGTGATAACGCATTCCAATTGCCATTTCTACACCTTGGAATAATCCTTTCAATTCTCTAGGGTCTTCGAGCTGGAAAAGCTGATTCGGTCCTGTGAGTTGGGAGGCGATGGATTGGGCGATACTCAAGTCTTGAGCTTGGAAGGGTACTAATAAAATACAGGTCTGTGTGGCTTTTTGAAAGCTAACTAAGGCTTGGGTGAGGTTGGTCAGGCGTTGGGGGGTGAGGGTAGAATGCGATCGCAATGTGACGGCTACTCGTGGCGCGGGTAAATCCCACAATCCTTTGACTGGGGTTGAGTCTAATGCCCAAACTGGATCGGGAGCCATTGTAAACCCAATTTTCCACTCGGATAAGAGTTCTGCTGAGGCGCGATCTCGTACGCTTACAGCCGCGCAACCCCTAAATGACTGCCGCGCCACCCGACGGGTAAGTTCACGCTTCAAAGGACCAATACCCTGCGCCCAGGCGATTGTTTTCATGCCGAGTTGTCCTGCTAATCCCATTAATCCGGCGTAATAAAGGGGACTTGCGGCACTGGTTGCATCTTGGATTAAGCTACCGCCGCCCCAGATGAAGACATCGGAGTTACGCATTACCTTAAGGACTTGGAATGCTGAGAAGCGATCGCAACTTTCAACTTTATAACGCTTACGTGTCTCTTTGGGATTGCCAGAAAGTACGACAGGTGTTACTGATTCGGGTAACATTTGCAAGAGCGTTGCCAGCAATGCTTCATCGCCGCCATTGCCTTGCCCGTAATATCCGCATAAAACTGCCCGGATTTGCTTCATGGGAAAACTTTATCAGCTTTGTTGTGAATAAGCGAAACTGGAAATATCAACTGTTAGCATACAGCCAGCATTCCCTTACACTCTATGTTTCCGTTCCAATACCCTGTTCCTCAAACTAACCCATGGTTGTT
>CADCTM010000631.1 GCA_902805485.1 uncultured Coleofasciculus sp.
ATTGCCAACCAACTCAATGCCGATGCCATTCGTCTAGGTCTGTTAAATATCAAAGATTTTCCCGCCGTAGAACGCTATTTTTGGCATCAACTTCAAACTTTCAATTCTTTGCAATACTTGGCTTTAGGAAAGGCAAACGGAGACTATATTCAGGTATTACGTGAGCAGACTGGTCAACTAATTGTTAAAGTTCAAGATGCCAAAACAGGCACATCACGATACACCTATGGTCTTTCCAGCGATGGACAGCGAACCCAGTTATTGGGAAGTGAACCCAAATACGACCCCCGAAAATATTCCTTTTATCAAGACGCCGTAGCAGGAGGAAAACCAACTTGGACGCCTATCTATTTGGGATTAAAAAATAACGAACTTAGTATCGATGCAATAAGACCAATTACTGACAAAAACGGGACTATTGAAGGGGTTTTGGATGCGGGTTCAAATCTTTCAAAAATTCATGACTTCCTGGGCAATTTAAAAATTAGTCAGACGGGACAGACCTTTATTATTGAACGTTCAGGACTATTGATTGCTAGTTCCACGGCTGAGAAACTATTTCGGATTGAAAATGGTGAGAGCAAACAGATTAAAGCCTCACAAAGTACCAATTATTTAACACAATTGACAGCGCGTTATTTAACCCAACGCTTTGGCGACTTCAACAAAATTAATCGCCCTGAGCAACTTAGGTTTAATATTAATAATCGCCAACAATTCCTGCGAATAACACCCTTGAGAAAAAGCAAAATAGATGAAGCCAAAGCCTCAATATTACCTGACTGGTTAATCGTTGTAGTTGTACCAGAAGCCGATTTTCAGGAAAGCATTGATGCCAATACCCGCTCAACAATCTTGCTCTGTTTAGCCGCATGGGTGTTAGCTACGTTGTTAGCCATGCTGACGTACCGTTGGATTACCCAGCCAATCTTACGTCTGACAGCGGCAGCTACAGCCCTCTCCAGAGGAGAATGGAACCAGACTGTAGCGATTGAGCGCACTGACGAATTGGGTATTTTGGCGCGAGCATTTAACGAAATGGCGCTACAGTTGCAAGATTCTTTTACGATTTTATCTCAGCGTCAAGCCTCCCTTGCAGAAGCACAAAAAATTGCTCATGTTGGCAGTTGGGAACTAGATTTAACAACGCATAAGATTACAGGTTCAGAGGAATTGTTACGCATTTTTGGTCGCGATGGGAGTGAAGTGCCTCTAACTTATGGCGAGTATCTTCAACAAATTCATCCAGACGATGCGGAAATTTCCGAAGAAATCATTTCCCAAGCAATTGCCCTTGGTAAACCCTACGAATTTGACTGTCGCATTAAACGCCCGGATGGTTCAATTCGACATATTTCAACAAAAGGAGAGCCAACTTTAGATGATAACGGTGAAGTGATTCGTTGTTTGGGGACTGTTCTGGACATCACCGAGCGAGAATTAGCGGCGCTTGCTTTGCAACAGGCAAAAATTGACTTAGAAATCCGTGTCCAAGAGCGTACATTTGAGTTAAGAGAAACCTTAAAACAGTTGCAGCAATCAGAAGTGCAACTCAAGGAACAAGCACTCCAGTTGCAAACAACGCTGCGGGAACTTCAAGAAACTCAAACTCAACTGGTTCATACCGAAAAAATGTCTTCTTTAGGACAACTTGTTGCAGGTGTTGCTCATGAAATAAACAACCCCGTGAGCTTTATCTACGGCAATCTTGTTCATGCCAAAGGTTATACTACGGATCTTTTCCGACTGCTGCATCTTTATCAAGAGCAATATCCGACCCAATCACCGAA
>CADCTM010000632.1 GCA_902805485.1 uncultured Coleofasciculus sp.
GTCGCTAGTATCAAAATTGATACAAATAAGCGGCAAGTTTACAAGGGAGATGAACGAATTCGGCTGACAGGGATGGAGTTTAGTCTCCTAGAATTATTAGTAAGCCGTTCGGGAGAACCATTTTCGCGATCGGAGATTTTGCAAGAAGTTTGGGGTTATACACCAGAGCGCCATGTAGATACTCGTGTGGTTGATGTCCATATCTCACGGCTACGAGCCAAGTTAGAAGATGATCCCAGTAATCCTGAATTAATTTTAACGGCAAGAGGAACGGGTTATTTGTTCCAACGAATTATCGAACCAGGGGAGGAGCAATTAATTAAAAACTAAGAATCATCGTTTTTTAATTTCTCAGTTTTAATTTCATTGCACGTTGGATGCGCTATGTGTCTCATCTCCCAGCCCCGTGAGGATTCTTGCGGGGAGCAAGAGGAGAAGAGTATTTGTCGCAAGGATTGAGAGAGTTGGGATAACTGATAACACATGGCTAAACCCGATCAAAACTATGTATTGCGGCAAGTGCCGTTTGCCGTTGGAGGATTAGCAAGTGTTCTCCTGCTAACGAACCGCTTGCTGACGCCCCAGCTTACCGACTCCCAGGCACGTTCCGATGCTTTGGGAGTGATTATCTGTGCGGTGTTGATTTTGACGGGTTTACTGTGGCAGCAGGTACAACCGCGATCGCCTGACACTGTAGATCTAATCGGAGAGCAGGGCTTTGAACTGTTACCAGGGCTACCAGATGAGGTGAAAACGGAACTCGCTTGGGCGTCACATTTGCTGCTGACGAATACAGTAACGCGATCGCTTGTTGTGGTGTATCAAGGCAAAGTTTTGTTGCGGCGTGGCATCTTGGGCGTTAACCCAGAAGTCAAACCAGGAGCAATTTTGCAACGGGTGATGGAAAAACAAAAACCCGTCTATCTGGTTAATCTCAACATTTATCCAGGGCGCATTGAGTTTGATTATTTGCCAGAAAATACCCAAGGTGTAATATGTCAGCCAATAGGCGATCGGGGAGCCTTAATTTTAGGCGCTTCTTCCCCGCGCAGTTACACAAAACAAGATGAAAATTGGATCGAGGGAATAGCAGATAAACTTGCTCATACCCTCAGCCGATTTTCCGAAGAACTTGCCGCTACAGAGGTTTAAATGGACATAACAATTCTCTATTGGATACTGATTGCTGTCATGGTAGTGGGCGTGATTGGTGCTGTTGTGCCGGCAGTACCGGGTCCCAGTTTGATTTTAGGGGCAATTCTCGTTTGGACGGTTGTGCAGGGTTTTGGTAACGTTAGCTGGCCGCCACTAGTAGCGATTTTTGTAATTTTGATCCTGAGTGCGGCGGTAGAATTTCTCGCTAGCTACTGGGGGGCAAAACAAGCAGGTGCAAGCAAGTGGGGGCAGATTGGAGCGCTGGTAGGGTTAGGTTTGGGGTTTTTTGGTCTGTTGCCCGCTTTACCCCTTGGGGGACCACTGATCGGGATTTTGTTTGGTCCTTTGCTCGGAGCTTTTATCGGAGAATTCCTTCATCGAAAAGACTTAGAACTCGCACCTAGAGCAAATCAGGCATTTAAAGCTGGTATTGGCGTTGTCTTGGGTTCGTTGGTTGGCAATTTGATTGAGGGTTTGTTGGCACTTGTCGCTGTTGGCATATTTATTTGGTCTACCTGGCCTGTGGTGATGGGGGTTTAGTCGTTGCCTCATTCGTTAAGATTTGCCCCTAACGCCTTTAACTGCGAGGCTAATTATTTTGATTAGTCATAAGTAAAAGGCGATCGC
>CADCTM010000633.1:0-1412 GCA_902805485.1 uncultured Coleofasciculus sp.
TTAAATACTCCTCAACTTAGAGAATGAATTCTTCTATCTAACAGCGGATTCTTGACGATCCAAATCCAGAGCTTGTGGCGCTTGGAGCCGGACAAAGGTTTCGTACCTCAGCGACTTCAGCAACTTCTGGAATGTCTTGGATTCTGGGACATCAGTGAAAGTCCAGATTCTCGAATCCAGTGCATGATGGTGGTGTGGTGAATGTTGCTAACTCGTTCATACCACGCAGGCCCATGCCATTGAGATACCTCTTGATGCACAATTGCTTAACCTGCTCTAAGTAACGCCAAAGGCAGTAGCAGTTGAGGAATTGACGACCACATTGTTTACACTTGGAGCACTGCTTACCTCGACGATGCCCATTATTAGCGATTTGAGCTGACCGACACTGAGGACAGTTCATCTCTCAACTGCCCCAAACCTAGCATCTCAATCCAGCATCGTCTAAAGACAGAACAATCTTTTCTAGTGTCACGGTAGTTCCCTGTTGGGCCGGTAGGGTTGTTGCCAGAGTCGGGCGGCCTTAGTGGCCATTGAGGCTAGCTTCTACTTCAAGGGCACCGGAAAATCCACAGGTGTGATTTGGCAGTGCAGCACCATTACATGCTGCTCCGCCATGCTAACCATTTGCTCAAACTGGAGGTTAACGGCGCGACCCGATGGACTTTGCCACAGCACGTCGCGCTTCAATGAACCCCAACGTAGGTCTAGCTGGCGCTGATAGCTCAATATCTAACCCTGTTTAGGCCGGAAGCAATCACTCCCAACCTTGATTGCTAGTGGTAGCCAGTCAGGACAGTTAACTAGTTCGGTGTATCCCTCAAGAGCCTCATCGTACACGCCATGGATGAAAGTTGCTAGGCTGGCACCAGGATAGCCTTCCTCAAAGGTACCACGTGTACCCAAGTAGCCATTGCCTAGGGTGAATAGTGTTTCTTGGGGGTGCAGTTCAGAGCTGCCAAACTCAGTTTCAAGGATGGTCCAATCAGTTTGAGCCATGAGTAGTCTGTATCCCTTATCGTGCTCAGCATGAGAGTTAGTGCGCTGCAGAAGTTAATGAGTCTGGTAGCACTTCTGGGTCATCGTCTAGTGACAACAAAAATTGGATCAAGTCAGTCTGGTCTTGAGGCGTGAATCCAGCTTCGGCATCCACCCAGTAGGCATGCCCACTGCCGTCTACATTTGCCCGTTGCAAGTCGGGACTAGCCTGATTTAGCGCAACCATCGGCTCCCGTAAGGTACGGTCGAGCAACATCCGTAAGCTTGCTGCTGGGTCTGGCTTAATCCCCCGCATCAGCGTTCCTACCAAACCAATTTGATTAGGATTGCCAATACTGAAGCGTCTATCAGCCGCTTGCTTCAGAGCCGTGGGTACGGCAGCAACGCCCCCATCTATGAGGTAAGGTGCATTG
>CADCTM010000633.1:1422-1781 GCA_902805485.1 uncultured Coleofasciculus sp.
GGGGAGTAATATCTGTGGGCATAGGCAGTACGGGTGGGTCTGGCGGTAGCGGCACTGGGACGTTAGGAGGATAAGTCTGTGGTGGGACAAAGAGCTTGGCAAAGGATTGGGAAGCCGGTGCCCGCGCTGGTTGAGTTCCAACCTCCTTTTGAGGAATTACTCGATGGTTCGTGAAGTAACGACCACTATGGCATGTGGCGCAATTGGCCTGCGTGAAAATTTTTGCTCCCCGTTTCAGGGTTGCAGCATCTGCTGAGGGGTAGGGAGGCGGTGCCAAAGTGTTTTGCCAGGCCGACATACCATTAAGCTGAGCGGCCACGGGTAAGCCCGGGGTAGAGGCCATCAATCCATTCTGCATA
>CADCTM010000634.1 GCA_902805485.1 uncultured Coleofasciculus sp.
ACTTCCATCACCTCAACATCAAGTTGGGCAGAATACTCGTTTAGGAGCGGTTGATGTTCCGGCACAACCTGTGGATGCGGAGGATGAGAATCGCCTGGGAAAGCCGCAGATAGAAATTAGTCAGCCGCAGATACTTCCATCTACCACTCAAAGTGGCAATAAACCAATGCCTCCCTTTGACCGAAACAGAATTATCAATGAGTCTAAGGGACTGATGATTATCGGTGATATGGGAGCCGCTAAGACTTGTGTTGCCCAACACATAGCCAATGGCTTTGACGGATATGGGATTATTATATTTGACCCGCACGGCAAAACCGATTGGGGTGCGACTCGTTTCTAGGCTAATACATAACCTAGAGTCCTTACCACGCCTGAGCCTCGGTTCTAAATAAGGTGAGGATAACTGTAAAGGGATGAGGGTGAGAGTCCCTCCCATTAGGGATGATGTGACGCCAGACCTACCCACACAGAGACTGATTATCAAAGTGAAGCTGGGGTTAGGACGGGGAAAACAAGGGCTGCGATGCCCGGAAACCCGTTAGGCAGGCTGACATGGATAACTTACGTGAATCTCCGGAAAAAGCATCTAAGGTTTACCGACTGGAAATGAACGTCGTGATAATCACAATAAACCCGCACGAAAATTCCAGTAACAAGTGCAATCCTGGGTTGTGGTAGGTGAACTGGAGAGTCCTAAATCAGCAAATTATCACTTTACGGAACGAAGAAAAACGCTTAAATCTCCTGGGATGGTCGAACAACCAGGTAGGGCAAATCAAAGCCACACATGAAATAGGCGGGTAGGATGTAACCGAAACGGCGAGAACTAAGGACGGCTTGCCCAACTGGTTACGGTCGATAGAGAAAAGATTACTCAAGTAGTTGGATTACATTATGACGACTCTGAACACAGAAGTTGATAATTGGAAGGCTTTACCCTGGAAACGGTTCCAGAAAGTAGTTTTCCGCCTACAAACCAGAATCTTTAAAGCTCGGAAGAATGGCGACCGCAAGCTTGTGACGAAACTTCAGAAGTTACTTCTCAACTCCAAAGCTGCTAAATACTTGGCAGTCAGGCAAGTCACACAACTTAACCAAGGCAAAGCAACCGCAGGAGTAGACGGCAAAACGGCACTGAACTGCAAAGAACGGATGCAACTAGCCCAAGACCTAGCGAAAAGCTGGAAAAAGTGGGAACACCGGAAACTGCGTAGAGTATCCATACCTAAGAAAGATGGGACAAAGCGTAAATTAGGGATACCCACAATTGGTGACAGAGCGTACCAATGTCTACTAAAGTTTGCGCTCGAACCCGCAGCAGAAGCCACTTTTAGTGGGGACTCTTACGGCTTCCGACCAGGAAGAGGGGCGCACGATGTTCAGAAAAGCTTGTTCGACAAGCTAAGGTCTAGTTCCAATGGGATTACCAAGATGATTCTGGAGATGGACATCGAGAAATGTTTCGACCGGATTAGCCATCAAGCGATTCTGGAAAAGACAGAACTACCCAAAGTAGCTCTCAAAGGGCTAAGACTTGCTATAAAAGCCGGAGTGAGAGGGGAGTACCCATCGTCAAAAGAAGGAACTCCCCCTTGGGGGCGTAATTTCCCCACTTTTAGCCAATATAGCCTTGGACGGAATCGAAGACTTTTTCAAGAATAAAGACATTACCTGTTTAAGGTACGCCGACGACCTCGTATTCCTCTGCAAACCAGGGGTCAACATATACGGATTACGTCTAAGCATCAATTTCTTTCTTGAAGAACGAGGGTTACAAATCAAGGAAAGTAAAACAAAGCTGGTCAAGGCAACAGAAGGATTTGACTTCCTAGGGTGGAACTTCAAAGTAAAACCCAACGGAAAATTCATCAGCACCCCATCCAAGGACAACACCAAAAAGGTGAAAGCCAAGATTAAGGAAACGATGAAGGACAGTAGTTTCACCTTAGAACAGAGAATAGCCAAATGTGGAGCTTTGGTAAGAGGCTGGAGGAACTACAACAAATTCTGCGACATGAAAAATCATGACCTCTGGAGTCAAAGGTTATGGACATGGAGATATATTCGCAAACAAGGGAGATACAACGGAAAAGGTACAACCGAGGTAATCCACAAGGCATTCCCAAGCGTATCTTGGAGCGTCAATACCCACATAAAAGTCAAAAGCGACAAATCCGTGTTCGATAACGACCTAACTTACTGGGCAAAGAGACACAACAAAAATTACACAGGGTCAACTGCATCTACTCTGAAGAAACAAAATCACAAATGCACTTCTTGTGGACTGACATTTCTTAGTGGGGACAAGGTGGAGCTACATCATGCGGATGGGAACCATGAAAATTGGAAACCAGCCAACTTGGAAGCGCTTCACAGAGCTTGTCACCAGCACAAGCCAATCCACGGAGAGGTTCGTGCAGCTCGAAATTCCCAAAAAGGAAAAGTAGAAATCGACTAGGAGCCGTATGCGATGAAAGTCGCACGTACGGTTTTGAAGAGGAGGTGTCCCGTAATAATAAGGGCATCGACCTTAACTACAGATGGACGATCGCATTACTCCGATCACGCAGAACGCGCCTGCCCTAAAACGCAAGACCCTGCGATTCTGTGACCTCACAGACGGCGTTTACGGCAAGTTGCAAGCGGGTACTCTCGGTTTTCGCCATGATTGCCTTAATCATTTTCCATCCCAGCTTAATTTTACGGCGCTGCTAATCAGAAAAGGCGTATAGAATTCCCTTCAGCAGGCAAAAAAATGCTCTCTCGCCTTCTATGTAAGCAAGAGAGCGCCGTCATTCATTCACCTTCATTATTAAGATTACGGAGTGAATGTGACGAGAGAGTGACAAACAGATATAAATGCTGCGACAATTCTCTGACTGCTTCAAGAGATTTCTGACAAAAATCCTTAATTTGAATATATAACCCTAGATAGATTCCGGTTGTAAAAAGTTGAGGAAATTTTACCAGCGAAGCTCCGAAGAACAGCGGCAGTATTCCTTAAGGTTCTCCAGCGCTTACCGAAATAACAGCAAACCTGTTTGTAACAATCCAACGATAAAGCCCAAAAGACCCCCTAAATTAACGATCGCTTGCAACTCACTCTTCACAATTCCTTGGATTGTTGTCTCCAATTCCTCAGAAGAAGTAGCCTTAATTCGGTCAACAATCACCTGATCAATCGACAAAATCGGAATCGCTTGTGCGACAATATTTTCTAAATCTTTCTCCAAATAGCGCTCTAAAATTGAAGCTAATTCCTGACTAATCACTCCCAACGAAGTCGTCACCGCTGCCGAATTTCTGAGGCGATTGAGGATAATTACCGCCACCTTTTCCCAATCAATCGATTGCCCTAATCCCTTTAATAGATCACTTCCACGCTCTTGAACATAGCTACGAACCGTATCCCGTGTCGTTTTACGTAACTGCCGCACAGTTGATACAGGTAAATTTTGCAATGAGATATTTTGCAACCATTTCCGCAAGCGTTCTCGAACTGAAAGCGAAACAATTAATTCGGCAAGACGTACATTCGCGGCATCCTTCTCATCCAAGCAGTACGCCCGTAGGCGCGTCAACGTATTTCGTAAACCGAATAAATTCGCCACAACCCAATACGTCCCGCTGGATTTTTCCCGAAATCCTTCATCAATAATCTGAATATTTTTGTCAGTTAAAAAATCAACAATCGCTTGCCGGATCGAATCCGGTGGCAACACCATTTGCAACAGCCAATCCGAAAGCTTTCGCGCCTGATCTTCACTCAACTGAAAATCCAACAAAACCTGGTCAAAAATTTGATTAATCTGAGCTTCCAAAAAGTCTTCGCGACGAGCAAGTACCTTCAGCAAGCGCGGTAACGATTGACCGAGTAAATCTCGCAGAATTCCCGCCAAAATTTTAGCAGTTTTTTGCTCTTTATCTAATTGAATTTGATCTAACGCCAGCTTCAACAGCCAGAGAATTGCTCCTTGAACCCGCTCCGTTGACAGTAAACGTGCTGCTAGAGTTTGTAACTCACCTGGTGTCAGCAGAGACCCCATAATCGTATCAGCAATCCGCTTGGCAAGGCGTTCTTGATTGCGGGGAATCAAACCAGGTGTAAACGGTAGCTGTCGCTTACCGAAATAAATCGGCTTGTAGGGGCGAAACAGCATTTTAATCGCTATATCGTTGGTGAAATAGCCAATAATTGCACCCGCTACGGGAGGGGCGAAATAAATCCAAAGTGTAGCTAAATCCAAGTCCAAGGTGGCAATCCAATACACAAAGGTGATGGTAAATCAGAAGGAAAACGCAAAAATACCTATTTTTACTTTTTGCTTTTTGCCTTTATCCCCCTAACCCCCATCTTAGTTGGTGTATTAGCTACTCCTGCCATAAATCGCAGTTTATTAGGTGCGGAAATTACGCTCTTGTTTGGGTAATCAGGCTTTCTCTACGACTAAAACCCCCATCATCCCCATCGCAATAGGGTAGTGAGTCGCCGAAAATCCAGCTTCTTTGGCTAAGTTTACCTGCTGGGTCCCTGTCGGAAACCGTTCCAAGCTCGGAGCAATGTAGGCATACTCTTCAGTTAAGCCTAATTGTTTAGCAGCAGGCACGACCATCGTATCAAGATACCACTGCTGAAAAGCACGCATCAACGGCTGTGGCGGACGATGAAAGTCCAAAATCGCCCCGAAAGCACCCGGTTTGAGAACACGGTACAACTCGGCAAGACACCGGGGAATATCCGTAACATTTCTCAGACCATACCCCATCGTCGCACAGTCAAAATAATTGTCCTCAAAGGGTAAATTTAAGGCATCTGCCTCAACCCAATTAATCGCAGGCGGTGGATATTGCTGTTGGGTGCGTTGTCGAGCGACTTCTAAAAGCGCCGCCGAAAAATCTACCCCGTAAACCTTACCCGTGCTTCCCACCTGCCGCGCCAGCCGTAGCGCTAAATCACCACTGCCACAACATAAATCTAAACCAATATTACCGGGACGGGCATTACTCCACTTGATCGCCATCAGCTTCCAAACTTGATGCTGACCGAAACTTAAGCCGTTGTTGAGCTGGTCGTAAACTGGTGCAATGCGGTTAAATAGATCGCGAATTTCCGACGCCTCTGGCGTCACAGGACGAGAACCGCTCATGAGTGAAACCGGGTAACGGTTAGTGCCAAACCAACCTGCTGCGCTGACAGATGAATCAGTTTAAGCTCATCTTCTCGCAACTCAGTCTTTTTTTGTTTCCACTGGAGCGATAGTAGCGCGAGCATTGATGTTCGGTAGATAATCGGGACAAGCAAGTGCGCCTGAATACCGACAGTTTGATAATATTCGGCAACCGTTGGAGATGTTGCACCCACACTACTGACCCAAACTTGAAGGGTTTGATTCGCAATTACTTCTTGGACAAGTGGGTCTTTGTCCAGGTTCGTTTCAATTTCAGAAGTCCTGTAAATTCCTCGCACTGCCGTCAGCTTACTATCTTGAACTAGCTCTAAAATACAGCAATCTCCAGAGAAATTTTCCCCAAACGCTTGAGCAATTGGTTCCAGGCAAGCCTCTAAACTATCCGACTCTTGAGCCACTTGGACAATGCTTGCCAGGAGTGCGGTTTGCGCCTGGGAGCGATGCAACTCCTCTGTGCGTTGCTTGAGCAGTTCATAGGTTTCAGCGGCACGTTGTACCACCAATTTCAGTTCATTGGGGTCCCAAGGCTTCGTAATGTACTTATAAACTTGTCCGGCATTAATTGCCTCGACCAAATCCTCTACGTCAGTAAAACCTGTGAGGATAATTCTTACCGTGTCAGGAAATTGGGGAACCGTTTTACTCAAAAACTCTGTTCCCTTCATTTCCGGCATCCGTTGGTCAGAGATAATTACAGCAACTTCCCCCTCTGTTGAGAGTAAAGATAAGGCGTTGACACCGCTTTCGGCTCTGAGTACGTCAAAATCTCGCCGGAAGGTTCGGTAGAGCAGATCTAGATTATCTGGTTCATCGTCTACCACCAGCATTTTGGGTTTTTTCGCTCGATTATCGCGCATTAACTGACGGCTGATCCTGTCAACATTAGGAATATCGTTGTCCCTATCCATACAATAAACTCCATTAAGTAAATCTGAATTAGCAACTAAGTTATCGAAGATCTAATCTTTCGTTATATTTGCCACAAGAAAAAAATTTTTCAGGAAGAAAACGCCAACGCGATAAATTAAAGACATCTTGCTACTTCCACTGTTAATTCTCCCAAAGTATGAGTGAAATACCACCCAGCACCCCTGAAAGTCAGCCCCAGCCTGACTTGGCAATCAATGCTAAAGAGTTACTGCTATTGCTGCGGCGCAAAGAACAAAACTGGATTGAGTGGGGTAAGGCTTGTCAGCAGCTCCAAAAAGCCGGGTACAATTCTCAGGTGATTTTTGAAGAAACTGGGTTTGAGCCTATCCAACAGAACCAACTGATTGTTGCTTCTCAGGTGTACACGACATTACTGAATGTTGGGATATCTGAGCAAGTGCGATCGCGTTTTGAGCGGACAGGTAGCGATACATTGTATGAGTTACGTGTCCTTACTCAAGAAGAACGAGCAGCGGCAGCGGAATTTATTGTTGCAAGAAACCTTGACTCGGTAGGGGCGCGTGAAGTTGCCAAAGCAGTGAAAGACTTCTCCCGCCGCAGCACACTTCCAGAAGGCTTTTCTAGTCATCCTGGTGACGCCGTTGCCTATGAGTATTGGAAAGTTGCCCGACACCAAAATGACTTGCAAGAGCGATCGCGTTTAATTGCACGGGGTTTGATGTTTGCCCATACCCAGGAGGCGCGGCAACAAATCGAAAAGCTACTAACGGAATTATTGGGTGGCAATAACCGTCAGTCGCCCCGCTTACCTTTTTACCGCGTCGATGCTGAGGATGCACTACCCCGCATGTTACCCGTGGTTGGTAAGCTGCCCCTGACATCAGGCACCCTGAAAGACCTTCCTCCTCTTAAGATTACACCGGGTTCCTTCCCACTGGTTGAGGTATCTAGTACCCAAACTTTAGTCGCTGTACCCGGTTGGCAAGTCATCTTAAAAGCGGAAGACCCTGTGGTAATTTGTTGTAAAAGCAATCAACTACCCACTCAACAAAAAGAGAAATCAGAAGATGTCCTGGTAGTAATCGATCGCGCAAAGCAGGAATGGGAGGCAGATAGTTACTTTGCCGTCGATCAGTCTGGACAGTTGGAAATTCAATGGTTTCCCGAAATTCCCAATGTTCCTCTATTAGGATGCCTTGTTTTGGTGTTACGTCCGAAGAAGATTCTGGATGAAGCGTTGAGTCGCGATCTCTGGCAAATTGAGGACTAGTACCTAATATTAGAGGCGTTCCGCCGGAACGTCTCTACAACCGAGATGCCAATCCACACTGATAAAGCTGATAGGGAATGCCGATTCTTTCATACCTCTTAGAGTTAAGAATACAACCTGTTTGAGCGATTGTAAGTTGCGGGGGATAATCTTTACGTCTCAATCCAGGCGCAACTACCCACAAGTTTAAACGAGGTATCGTTAACGCTGGCAATTTGGAGAGATTTTGCCACACAGGTTCATAGCCTAATTTTCTGTGAAAAAACGCAAAAGATGTCTCGGTAGTGTTTTCCGGAATGCGGAGATTCTGTTGATTAATGGCTAAGGCAAAACTCAATCCCAAAGCAACATCTTGAAAGTTGTTGTATCCCATTACCATCATTACGGGAATGCTCGGCTCAAAAAGTATATCCTGCGCTACCTTTTGAGGATGGAATGGCTTCAGGAATACTAAATTAGAAACAACAAAAACGCAGCTTAATCCGACAATAAACAAGGAGAAAGTTTTAAGTGAATTTCTGTGGTTTCCTTTATCGCTCCAGGCAAAGCTCGCTCCTAACAAAGCACATATAGCCGGATAGTAGACAAAGTTATACCGAGGGGCAACGGTAATATCTTTACCCAACAGGTAAATAATCGCAACAAATTGCAGCAGTACGCCAAGGATAAAACCCAATAAAGTAAGCGTTGCAACATGAGTTGATGACTGTTTCCGTAGTTGCTTAAATCCTACCCACGCCTGCATTGCAACCCAAGTGCCAAACCCAACGGTTAATAATACACTTAATACCTGAACCCAAAAAGGTTGATTTTCTACAGGCAAAGCGATCACCATACTTAACCACCCCGCGAAAGTTTGGTAAACTGGGGCAAGAATCGTCGGTTTTGGTAGCCAGCCGGTTTCAGAACGTCCAAAACTACCTAACATCACAGGTAGCCAAGGCAAATAACTTACCGCTACACCAATAACTACAAGAATTACCGCGATCCAACTCCCCCGTGGCAGCATCCGACGACGCCAAAACATTAACCCTGTTAGCGTTAAAAGTTGGGCAATGAATGCCAGAAAGAAAAAGTAGTGGATATAGCAACCAATAGTATTAGCAACGCCCCATAATAGCCAAATTATCGGATGTGGTAACTGCTGGGAAGAAAGAGATTTTTGAATCTGAATTAATCCCAATAATGCCAGGATGATGAAAACCATCGGCAGCGTGTAGTGACGCGCTTCTTGGGAGAGGTAAACAGCAAAAGGAGAAACTGCCATAACTGCTGCACCCATCAAACCCGCACTCCGGGAAAAGACGAGACGATTAAGGATGTATATTAAGGTGATCGCAATTACTCCAAGTATTGCCGGAAGCGATCGCAATTTCCAACTTAAAGGCTGTGCTAAAGGCTCTAACCAATTTAACCACTGATGCATCAAGCAGAAAAATAGGGGAGGATGAGTTGATTGAGTAGCGACAGCGTGGGCAATTTCCGGACAGCTAACACTTGACTTTAGGGTAAATAAATGCTGCAACGTTGAGGCAGGAAATACCACCTCTAGAGGCACGTCTTCATAACGATTTCCCAAGCTAAGTAATGCTGTGAGAACCTCATCTAACCATAGAGGTTTGAGGTCAAGATGCCAAAACCGTATAATTGCTCCGAGGGCAATCAATCCAGTTAGCGCCAAGTAATGTTGAGAGGGATTTTTGCTGTTATTCATCGTCAAAAGCTAAGGAAACCACTCTACTAGACGCTTAGTATTGCCATTAAGGATTTATTTTTTGTAAATTAAGAAAACTGACCCAATCGGATGAGTATTTTCTACATAGATTTTATTGTCAAAATAAAAACCTGTAGAAAAACCCCCATCAAATAATATTCCTTCTTGAATCTTGCCCAAACAGTAATTGTTAGAAATGCCTTGAAG
>CADCTM010000635.1 GCA_902805485.1 uncultured Coleofasciculus sp.
ATTTTTAGTCGTGGAAATAACTCTTAGTTTTTTTAATCAAAATATTTTTGCTATCAAAACAATTAGTTACATATGGATACATCCTAATTGCCAGCAGCATAAGTTTAAATCACTGCTAAGGTTTTTTGGTTGGCAATTCTACAAACGCTTAACTCATCGACATCTTGATTTCCAACTTCTGCCTGGTATTAAACTCCGCTGCCATCCTGACAGCCGTTCTACTGCCGCAGTTCTCTACTGTGGTCTTTATGACTACGATGAAATGAACTTTTTGCTTCGCTATCTACGTACTGAAGATTCATTTCTCGATATTGGTGCCAATGTCGGAGTATATACGCTTCTTGCTGCATCCAAAATTCGCGCTGGTTTGCTCCACAGTTTTGAAGCTCTACCCAAGAACTACACACGTCTACAAGAAAATCTCAGACTCAACAAATTTAACCAAGTTAAAACCTACGCGCTTGCCGTATCCGACCGCCCTGGTACTGTTGCTCTTAATCTGGCTGAGGGTGATTCCATGCCCTTCATTACTCATAGTGAAACCAACAACACCATCACAGTTCCTACAGACACTCTCGATAACCTGCTCCAGAATCAGTCTCTCACTAACCTTACGCTTGCCAAAATGGACATTGAAGGAGCAGAACTTTTAGCTCTTAAAGGCGCTGTCTCCCTACTAAAAAAACAACGTCCTTACGTCTGGATTCTGGAAATTAATGATGCCGTTAGGAACTTAGGTCATTGTAAGCAAGAAGTTGTTGATTTTCTCCACAGCTACGGCTACAACTTGTATCACTACAGTGTAGATACTAATCAGCTCAGTCCGATTACTCTGGAAGAACAACAAGGTAATAATGTTTTGGCGATCGCTGATTCTGCGGTTGACTTTGTACGCGATCGTCTAATGAGCTATGACTAGAGATTTTCCTGGGCCGATGCTGGGCTATTTTCCTACGGAGATGCTACGCGATCGCGCTCAGCATTTCATTTATAATCACTACACCTGGGATCGGATTCCTGCCAGGCTGATTGAGGTGTACACCGACACCGCTATTCTTGAGGGCAAAATACTGCAAAATTTTACATGATTAACTCTGACCGCTTATTTAAGGTGTTGCCTTTACTTCCTTCTCGAAGTTCATTAACCATAGTCAAGCGCTTCACTTCACCCCCCACCAAGAACAGCACGATGCCTCTCGTCTGGGTTTCAGCCCCCCAGGGTCTATCCTCCCACATGGCCTTTCTCTACCCAGTTTTGTACCAGATGCTCGTTGTAAACTGCGCCAACTGCTGAAAGTTCCCCAAGACGAGCCTGTAATTCTATTCATGTCTCGGCTTCATCCTAAAAAGGGTTTAGACTATCTCATTCCTGCCCAAGGGGCAGATAGCTGAGCAACGTTTTACATTCGCGCTCGCAGGCAATGGTTCTCCTGAGTATGAAGCCGAAATCGCTGTCCTGTTATTCTCTAATGGAATCCACGATCGCACCTACTGCGCTGGCTTTGTTGAAGGTGAAAGCAAAGACCTACTGCTGCAAGGAGCTGATGTTTTTATCCTGACTTCTCACTCAGAAAATTTTGGTGTTGCTGTCCTGGAGGCTATGGCTGCAGATCTACCCGTTATTGCTACGTCTGGTGTTGCCTTAGCTTCAGTAGTGAAAGATAAGCAAGTAGGCTATGTTCCAGAGTTAAATATTTCTGCGATCGCATCAGCACTTGAACACTGCATAAACAATCCTCAGGATGCGAAAGAACTGGGTGAACGCCCTCAT
>CADCTM010000636.1 GCA_902805485.1 uncultured Coleofasciculus sp.
AACTCGTCCACCAACCGTGTATCATTAGAAGCCGTCCTTGCGCCTGCTTCCGCTGCCCAATGTTTCAAATCTTCAATTTGCGCCCGTGCGATCGCAGCCAGTGGTACAGTATCCTCGATCGCCCTTAACACATCCGTCGTCGTAAAATCCCGCCGATTCCCATCAGCATTTCGCTCAAAAAACGCTCTGTGCATGGCATCCACCAGCACCTGCTCAATTTCCGCCCCACTAAATTCCTTCGCCGTTTTTGCTAACATCGCCAAATCAAACTCGCGCAAACGAGACGGGCGCAACCGCTGTAAATGTACCTTAAATATCTCCGCGCGCTCCACCTCCGTCGGCAGATTTAAAAAGAAAATCTCATCAAATCGCCCTTTTCTTAATAACTCCGCAGGCAAAATCCGCACATTATTCGCCGTTGCCACAATAAACACAGGCGTCGTCTTTTCCTGCATCCAAGTAATCAAATTCCCAAACACCCGGCGCGACGTACCGGAATCGCCATCAACACCACTAGAAATATTGCCAAACGCCTTATCAATTTCATCAATCCACAAAACACAAGGCGCCATCGCCTCCGCCAACTGAATCATCTGCCTGACGCGACTTTCACTTTCCCCAACAATTCCACCAAACAACCGCCCAGAATCCAATCGCAACAACGGCAAGCGCCACTCATGAGCGATAGTTTTGGCACTTAAAGATTTCCCCGTGCCTTGAATTCCCACCAGTAACACCCCCTTGGGATTAGGAATGCCATAACGCCGCGCTTCTTCCGTAAAAGCATCCTGACGCATCCGTACCCATTGCTTCAAATTCTCCAATCCACCCACACTTTTCAACGATTCCCGTGTGGTGAAAAACTCTAATATTCCCGTTTGACGAATCGCTTGTTTCTTTTCATCCAAAACACCATCAATATCAGTTTCATCTACTTGTTGTTTCGCCGCCAAAGCTTTAGCAAGTACTCGCCCAATCCTGGCGCGACTCAATCCTTGACAAGCTTTAATTAACTGTTCTTTCGCGATTCCAGTCAGTTTTAATTTATCCGATACTACCAACAACCCCAGTAAATAATCAATTTCCTCAACATTGGGTAAAGGAAAATCAATTACCGTTACTTCTTCGCTCAATTCAGCCGGAATTTCTAAATTATGACTAGTTAAAACTAAAGTTTTGCGACTGCGTTTAAGTTCCCTCGTTAAGTTTTTCAACTCGCGCACAACAGGAGCATTGCGATCGCTTCCTGAATTCTTCAGAATAAAATGTAAATCTCGCAGCACAAAAATCGAACTTTCTTGTGCAGATGTCTTAGCAATCCGATTCAGCGCCCCCATCACAGAGCCTTTATCAGCCCCATTATCATCCCAACCGCGCACTATATCCCAAAGTAATAACTTACGCTCTGGCTGCCCCAGCATTGCCACTTCCAGCAACACTTCCTCGATCGGGTCCTCTTCCACCGCCACCAGGTAGAGTAACCCATAACGCGCCCTGAGCATCAAATCTAGCTGTTGCACCAGCGCCCCATGAGGACTATAGGAGCGACTTTTGTTGGCGTCTGCTGAAGGCGATGGAGAAGGTTTAGCCATATTTACCTAAAAGCGCATAGAAGCATTCTCATATTATCCCGATCTGCCTCCATAACTGCCACTTTCACTCATACTTCTCTTGTTTTTTCACGTTTGCTCATACATCTCTTAAGCTGTGAGTTGGGTTTGATTCTCCCAAAATTTGTCTCCATTGGCTGCTATTAACTGATT
>CADCTM010000637.1 GCA_902805485.1 uncultured Coleofasciculus sp.
TCGTTTGGCTGTGACAAACGATACCCTCGCGCCTCCAGCCAAATGAGGAATCTACTTTGCTCAAGGTATTAACCTCAGCATTAACTGATAAAATAGAAATTAAGGTTTTTCGGTTTCTTTTCTAGCATTTGTAAGCCTTCGTTACAGAAAAATTAAAAATGATTTGCAGTTAGTATCCCGTTGCTTGTGGAAATCGACTCACTCCTCCAACCCTTCCAACACTTTGGTGTCCATCTTGGCTTAGAGCGAATTCAGAAACTATTAGCAGATTTGGGCAACCCCCATCACGCAGTCCCGATAATTCACGTCGCAGGTACTAATGGCAAAGGCTCCGTTTGTGCCTACCTCGGTGCCGTCCTTACAGAGGCAGGTTATCGAGTCGGGCGCTACACTTCTCCCCATTTAGTCGATTGGAATGAGCGAGTTTGTCTGAATGAACAGCCAATTTCAACTGAAGATTTCCGAGAATTACTGTTCCAAGTTAAAGACGCAATTCCCGAAGACGGTGAAGATTCCCCAACACAATTTGAAGCAATAACTGCTGCCGCTTGGCTATATTTTGCCCAGAAAAAAGTTGATATCGCGATCATCGAAGTCGGATTAGGAGGACGCCTCGATGCAACTAATGTCTGCGCTTCTCCCCTTATTAGCATTATCACCTCCCTCAGTCGCGAACACTGGCAAGTTCTCGGTCCAACCTTGGCTGACATTGCCAGAGAAAAAGCCGGTATTCTCAAACTCCGATGTCCGGCAGTAATTGGACAACTTCCTCCAGAAGCAAAAACCGTGGTAGAACAGCGGATCAACGAGTTAGGATGCCCCGTTGTTTGGATAAAACCAGCCGAAAAAATACCCCTCCCAACCACCCCTTATCAAGGGGAGGATCAAGAAAAACTTCCCCTTCAAACTCAGGAAGGATTTCAAAATTGGGCAGAATACGAAGGCATCAAGTACCCATTGCCGTTACTCGGAAATATCCAGTTAAGTAACTCAGCAATTGCGATCGCTTCCCTACAAATTCTTCGTGCCCAAGGTTGGAAAATTACCGAAAAAGCGATCGCTTCCGGTATGGCAAAAACCACTTGGCCCGGACGCCTACAATGGACAACCTGGAAAAATCATCGCCTACTGATCGACGGGGCACACAACCCCGCAGCCGCCGTTGCCCTGCGTCAATACGTCGATACTCTACACACCCCCGTCACCTGGATAATGGGCATCCTTTCCACAAAAGACCATGCCGACATCTTCAGCGCCCTACTGCAACCAAGTGACCGATTGTACCTCGTACCCGTCCCTGACCACAGTTCTGCGGCTCCAGACGCCCTAGCAACCTTAGCGCAAAATATTTGTCCAAAACTCGCCCATTGCAGCACCTATCCCAACTTAGAGGACGGACTAAAAGCCGCAACCGCTAACACACCTGAAACCTCAAAACGGTTAATTGTTCTGTGTGGTTCTCTATATTTAGTCGGTCACTTTTTGAAACAAAATTGCTCAACATTGGCATAGAATCAATCTTAAGCCGATCTGTGGTTAAGCAAAGATACTTTAATGCCAAAAAATTACCTAAAGGAGCTTACTATCATGAATTGTGTTTAGGAGATGGGGCAGCCACATCTTATACCACCACAGTTCCGGGCGATTTGTTCATCAAGTTATACTACGATAAGGCTTGTGAGCCACCTTATAAGTAAGCGGTTCGGGTATCTAGAGCCGCTAATTTCCCTAGAATTGAACTCCAATAAAAAACCTCAGAACTA
>CADCTM010000638.1 GCA_902805485.1 uncultured Coleofasciculus sp.
GAATTGCTGTTTATTTGCCTGCCAAGAAATGCGATAAAGGAGTGATGGAGGCGATTCAAGCAAAATTGCATGGACCTGCTAACGATCCTGATTTTCTCCAAAACCTGATTTATAGTGGTGCTATTGATATTTGCATTGATGGACTAAACGAAGTTACGCCAGATACACGAGCCAAAATCACGAGTTTTGTAGAGCGTTATTTCAAAGGCAATATGATTATGGCAACTCAGCCATTGGAGGCAAATCTTCCCTCCACGACTAAAACTTATCGACTACAACCTTTAAAGCGGGAACAGGTTGAGCAATTCCTGGTTTCTCGGCAAACAATTCTGCCATCAGATGCTTTAGTTTCTGGCTCCAAGTATGAGCAAGAATGTAAAAACTATTTAGTTGACATTTTCAATAAAGATTTGTCTGAAGATGAACAAGTTCCGGTGCGTCGGATGCTCTCTAATCCAATGGAGTTGACAGTTGTTGCTCAAATGTTGGCAAGTGGAAAAAAACCAGACTTGCTGAATTTACAACAGCAACAATATGACATTATGGCAGTGGATTACGAACGAGTACATCCTGAAAAAGAGTTTCCTCTAAAAGCTTTTTCTGAAACTGTCTACCAAATGCGTCTAGATGATAAAACACATATACCTGCTGAAGAATGGCAAGACGAACTTCAGTGCATGGAGCGCTACAAGATGGTGCTGGCGCGACAGGTTGAAGATACTGATGGCAAAAGCAAGCCACAATGGTATTTTCGCCATGATAAAATTCAGGAGTTTTTTATTGTGCAGACTTTCCTCGGTGAAGGTAATGAATTACCTATTAAACATATTAGTGACCCCCGGTTTCGTGGGGTGTATTTCTTATTAGCAAACTTGCTCCCATTGGCTGCCGCTTTAGAGTTACGCGAAACCTTAATTCAGTACGCAGCTAATACGAAAGATCATACAGTTAGTGATACCTTCATCCAGGTTTTATTGCCTCGGCAGGCGGCTTGAGATTGAAATTATGCTTAAGCGCTGCCAGGTTAATTCCCTCGTATTTTCATCCAAATTCCAGCGTAACAATTGAGCTGGTTGACCTACAGTAATACCCGGAAAGTTAATTGCTTTTCGTGGTGCTTCCGTTGCCAGACTAATCGCTTCTTCTACTCCACAAAGTCCCCACTTTACAAGATTCTCTACCCCCACCAACAACGGTAATGTTGTCCCGGAAAGTGTGCCATCCGGTAGTCGTGCTGTCCCATTTTTCACTTCTATTTGCCGCGTATCCCACGGATAAATCCCATCAGCTAATCCTAACGGGGCGAGGGCATCACTAACAAGAAATAGTCCTTTCTCATGACAACCCGCACGTAATAATAACTGAATCATTGTCGGACAAATATGCTCACCATCAGCAATTAAGCCACAATAAACATCGGGATGAATCAGCGCCGCACCGAGTAATCCTGGTTCTCGATGATGCAAACCAGGCATCGCATTAAAGGCATGAGTTACCATTGATGCCCCTAATCCAAAGGCTTTTTTGGCTTGAATAGCTGTAGCTTGAGAGTGTCCAAGGCTAACAGTTATACCGAGAGAATGTAAAAAAGGAATTACTTTATCGGTTTCGTCTAATTCCGGTGCTAATGTCATCACTTTTACGACATGAGCATAATCTCCTAACACTCGTTTTACATTTTCAATTGTCAGCGGTAGCAAGTATTCTTCTGGATGTGCGCCTCGCTTTTGGGGATTAAGAAATGGTCCCTCTAAATGTACACC
>CADCTM010000639.1 GCA_902805485.1 uncultured Coleofasciculus sp.
GGCAAGAAAAATCACAGCAAGTATCACTCTCGAACAAAGAAAGTAGCTTCCAAGCATCGGAAGCAGAAACTGAAACCCTGGCGGCCAAGGCACTCTCTGGTTACAATACCAACCTGATCCTCAATAAAGAACTGCGCCAAAAACCACAAGAAGAGGAACAAGAAACAACACAAGAAGAACCAATTCAAGCCAAGCAATTTACTAATACACCTCCCTTTAACAATAAAGATACCATTCAGGCCAAAGAAATTTCTATTTCAGGGCAAGAAAAATCACAGCAAGTATCACTCTCGAACAAAGAAAGTAGCTTCCAAGCATCGGAAGCAGAAACTGAAACCCTGGCGGCCAAGGCACTCTCTGGTTACAATACCAACCTGATCCTCAATAAGGAACTGCGCCAAAAACCACAAGAAGAGGAACAAGAAACAACACAAGAAGAACCAATTCAAGCCAAGGAATTAACTAATTCACCTTCCTTTAACAATAAAAATACCATCCAACGTCAGTCATTGGCGGTAACTTCTGTTAGTCCTCGCATCCAGGGAGGCTTTCTCGGAATTGGCAACCCCATTGATAAAATCAAAGGAGCCATAGCCGGATTTGCTAAACAACTTCCCGGCTATCCTTTACTGACATTAATATTAGGAAAAGATCCAATTAGCGGCGCCCCAGTTCAGCGCAATGCTACCAACCTAATTCGCGGTATGCTCAGCTTAGTACCAAACGGCGACAAAATTTTTAACAATTTACAACAATCAGGCTCGTTACAGAAAGCATTTGGCTGGTTTAATGGGGAAGTCGCTAAACTGAACCTGACTTGGAATGCCATTAAAGGACTGTTTGGTAAAGCTTTAAGTTCCTTGGGAATCAAGGACGCGCTTAATCCAATGGGCGCATTTGAAAAGGTTAAAAACGTTTTCGTAGAACCGATTGGACGTATCAAAAACTTTGCCGTCTCTGCGGGGACAAAGGTGATGGAATTCGCCTTTGAAGGCTTCCTGAATACGGCAGGCGGCGCGGGTGCGAAGGTAATGGGAATCCTGCGTAAAGCGGGCGGTGCTTTTACCAGCATTCTCAAAAACCCCGTTGCTTTTTGTGGCAACCTCGTCGGTGCAGTGCGCGGTGGCTTCCAGAAGTTTTCGGGTAACGTCGCTACCCACTTAAAGAATGGCTTGACAGGTTGGTTGTTGGGTGCCTTAGGGGGTGCTGGTTTAACAGTTCCAGCTCAGTTTGACACTAAAGGAATTGTGTCTGTTGTCCTGCAAGTTTTGGGTGTTACTTATTCTAGATTGCGGGCTAAATTAACCAGTAAAATCGGCCAACAGAAAGTAGCGCGCCTGGAGAAAACTTTTGATTTTCTCAGGACAATGGTCACGGGAGGGTTAGCTGCGGCTTGGCAGAAAATATCAGAATTTGCCGGAAACCTGCAAGAAATAGTAATCGGCGGGATAAAAGAATGGGTGATGCGCAGTGTAATTACTGCTGCGATTACTAAGCTGATTTCGATGTTTAATCCGGCGGGGGCGATAGTTCAAGCGGTGATGGCAATTTACAACACCGTCATGTTCTTTATCGAGCGGGGTTCGCAAATAGCGGCGTTAGCAGAAGCGGTATTTAATTCGATTGGAAGTATCGCGGCAGGAAATGTAGCTGGGGCTGCTAATTATGTGGAACAGACGATAGGGCGTTCTCTTCCGGTGATGATTAGTTTCCTGGCGCGATTGATTGGTTTGGGAGGGGTGAGCGAGCAGATTAAGAAGG
>CADCTM010000640.1 GCA_902805485.1 uncultured Coleofasciculus sp.
TAGCAACACAAATGGCTTGACCACACTCATCAGCGGAAACGACAGGGTAACATCGCCTTTCGTATAAACCTGACCATCCGTACACTGTATTTGCAGAGCGAACCAACTGGGATTAGCTTGAGCCAGCAAGGGAATGTAGTTTGGTAGTTGACCGTGGGAGCTTAGAGTTTGTGCCTTTTCTACCCAGGCATCAAGTTCAGCCTGAGTGAGACCAGCCACTCGTGAGGAGGATTCTGTCATGTTACAAGTAGAGCTAGAGCCGAATGATACTTGAGTGCGATCGCTTGCCCCTGGCTTTAATCACATAGTTGTTTATCCTCTCTGTTTATCAGGTTTTAGATAAACAAACAGCAGACGTTGAGCAACCAGTGAGTGTTTACCCACTACTCAGTTAGTCGGCGACCCACAACGATCAGGTCGCGCTCAACGCCGTCAAGTTCTCCCACCCTAGGCAAATACCCCCAGCGTTGAAAACTTAATGCCTCGAACAGATGCAAGCTGGGCTTGTTGTGGGCAAAAATCAAGCCCACCAGTGTTTTAAGACCGAAGCTGGGACTTTTGCGAATTGCCTCTGTCAGGAGTTGGCGTCCTAGACCATAGCCGCGATAGGTTGGGGCAATATAGATACTAATCTCGGCAGTTGCCTGATAGGCTGGTCGTCCGCAAGAGAACGATTGGAAACTGAGCCACCCAGCGATGCCTTTGGTGGGCTTCGCCAACACTCGCTCTACTTCCATCACCCAAATCGGGCGATAGCTGGTTGTATGTTCGTGAAACCAGCAGAAACGACTTTCAACAGATACCGGCTCTTTCTCAGCGGTTACGCCAGTGGGAATAGCAGCATTGTATATTTCCACAATCGCTGGCAGATCGGTTTCAACTGCATCGCGGATAGTTATAGCTGTAGCGGTTTGAAAACCTGATGCCATGAACTCTATCATCCCTAGCTATCGTTATTTCATGATTACTCTTAAAAACAAAGTTCAAACACTGCGTAACGAATCTTCTATAGCTTCGATTGGAAATGCACTGATGAGAGCCTCATAAGCACGTTCACCTCCCAACAGAATCATCATTACGCGGTGTGTTTTTAAATCAGTATCTGCTATGAGTTGCCTTAGAGAGACAATCTTTTCCTGTAGGAGCGGAAATTCAGCTATCTCGTCCAAGTTGGAAATAAACTTAGAATGACAGATTACGGGAATCCCCTGGAAAGCACTCTTAGCGATCATTTCTTTAGTTTTTTCTTCTCTCTTGGGTGCACTTTGGGTATACTCCAGCAAGGTGAAACCAAAAGAATCATTTTCAAGCGCCTTCTTGTAACCTAACGCCACTGCAAATTTTAAAAAAGCTTCACCCTCTTGAGTACGAGGTTTGTACAACTCTTTCATCATTTGGTAAGTAGCCATGATTAAGTTGGTTTTTCCCCATGAGTGGTCTTTATTTCTTCCCTGTCTAGCTCCTTTCATCTTTACTGCTTCTTAATATATAAATTTTGTATGTTTATAGCGTTCACTATAAGGTAAACAGTTCTTCTGCAATGGAGGGATGAATGCCAATCATCGTATTAAAATCTTCTTTTGTCGCACCTCTCTTTAGAGCGAGGGCAATACTTTGAACAATTTCATTGGCATATTCACCCACTACATGAGCGCCCACCACTCGCTTTGAATTCCCATCAACAACTAACTTAACCAAAGTTTTCTCCTCTTCTTCAGTTAAGCTGTAAAAAAGCGGTTTACATTCCTCACGAAACACC
>CADCTM010000641.1 GCA_902805485.1 uncultured Coleofasciculus sp.
TACCGAACAGTCTCAACGATGACGATGTGGCGGCGGTAAAACGGCTGGAGAATTACCCCTTGACCAAAGAGTTCAAGCGTAACAATCAAGATATCTGTTACACTGTTGCAACAGTTGAACCTTTAGACGAGACTTTACCCGCGTTCCTCTATGCCCAAAGCCAAGGATTCTTTAGCTTCCCAGAGGTGAAAAATGCTGTTTGGGATATTGGGGGTGGAACAGCGATCGCCAGAATATACCTTCCCAATGGCACCCTGATTCATGATGCAGAAGTGATTTTGCCCGGAACCAAGGCATTAGCCCAGCAGGTAGCCGTTGAGATGAAAGAGGTGTTTAACCTCGACTTCAGTCCCAACCTGGCAGACATCATGGACGCCATTCAAAAAGGCGACTACATATACGGAACCGACCGCCTAAACTTCTCTAGCATCTATTACAACGCTTGCGAGAAGTGGGTGGAAGCCGCACGGGCAGAAATCCGTTCCAAGTGGACACAGCATTTACCCCAGTTAGGCGAAGTTCTGGTAGTGGGTGGTAGTGCCAACCTTGCGGCTCCCATTTGTGAAGCATCAGGCGATCGCTTTCGGATTGCACCAGAGCCACAGTTGTTCAACATCGTGGCAATGGCACATTTAGCAGGAAACACCAATGGCTAATCAAACACGGGTTGTTCTGGATGAAGCGGAACGCCCCAAAGCCGAACAAATCCTGGAGCAAACAGGTATCAAAACCTTCTCTCAGTTGTTCAGTATTTTCCTCGTCAACTATGGCGACCATCTGGTAAGTGCTTTGAAGGCATCTCCCAGCGCTCCACCTCCACCAGTGACCATGCCCCAATCGGTATCGCCATCACAAGTGCCAAAGCAGCTACCAGTTATCCATCCGGCACAGACTGCACAGCCTAAGCAGTTCAAGCCAATGGGCGGTCTTTAATAAAACTACTCCACTTAACAAGGAGGAGAGCGAATGAGCGAAAACCTGGAATTTATCCGGCAGGAATATGAATCCTGGCTAGCAGAGAAAGCGATCGCCTCCAAAAATCTAACCGTTAGATTTTTAAAGCATGAAGCCAGCACCGATAGTTTGTCCGCTCCGGTGCTGACCTTCTCCCAGACCAAACAAACGATTTAGGAGATTTTTCGATCATGGCACCTTACACCCAATATGTCGCTGACCAGATCAACCGAATTTCAGGAGTTCACGCCGGACATCCAGATCGCATTCGTGATAGCAAGTGGCGAATTGCTTCATGCCTCGGTCTTTTCAAAGATTTAGATCCAACAGGCAGGCTAACTACACAGCAAGTGGAAGTGATTGATATTTACATCACCAAATTTTTATCCACCTCAGTAGGACAGGAAGCTATCGCTTACTTCCAAGGGGGGAGAAATTGATGGACACCGAAAGAATCAAAGCTTCCATTCAAAAAGACCTAGAAACTGCGGGAGTTCCGGTGTCTTTGGCAAGCGAAACTGCCCAGATCTTGACCGAAGAAAACAGAAAATCTTTCAACAATGAACCCGTGCCGGAACGAACCGAAGAAGAGCAGCATATTGTTTCCTCCGCATGGACTTGGAAGAACGCACAAAGGCATGAGGGCTAACAAGGAAACCATGCAACTAATCAACCGAAAAGCCACCACTTATTTGATAGGAGCACAGGTCGCTGCATTGTCCGTTGGTTACATTTTGAGATCGCCTGATTTGTCTGCCACAGCTCAACGTCAAGCCAGCATCCGTAACCAACAAACTG
>CADCTM010000642.1 GCA_902805485.1 uncultured Coleofasciculus sp.
TGCCTCTTCCGGCAACAGTCCAAACGTATCTCGTCTAGCATTTAAAATTCTGCGACCAACCGGCGAAATTTTGCCACGATGAACATAACGCTCTACTTCTTTGCGATACTTTAATTTCGGATCACCGATGGGGACTTTTGCAATAATAATTTTATACCCTTCCTTAACGGTATAAATTTCTGGCTTCATCGCGGGCGCCGCTTTTTGCACTTTGATATTTGCGTACTCATGCAACTCATCGACGGAAATAGTATCATCTTCATCTAAATCCGCCGCTCCTGTTTCAATACCTTCAACTAAATAACGGGTATAAATGGAAAGATCGGCGTCTTTCTGCTCAAAAGAATACTGAGTAGAAGTTGAAGAAGTAAGAACCGCTCGACCTTCACCACCGAGTTGTCGTCTAATATCAACAGAACTATCATCTTTGGCTAATAATCCTTCACCAAATGCGCCACTAAAACAACAATCAAGAATTACAACTTGTCGTTTTGTGCGGCTATCTCTCATAATTTCTTGTACAAACCGAGCCGCAATTGCTGTTGAGCGAATTAATCCGCCCCGTTCGTTTTTACGTGTGGTACGAGTTGCTAAATAAAGATTACCGCTTTCATCTTTTATGCCATGCCCAGAGAAAAATAGTAATAATAAATCATCTCTGCCACCACCGCCAAATAAATGTTCGATCACTGTTCCCATTTCCTGCGGATCAGGATCGATAAGCGACTGTACCTTATCAAAATCACCCATATCTGGATGCTGCAAAACCCGCTGCATTTCTTCCACATCTTTTGCCGCAGCAGGCAACTGGTTGAAACCAGCGCCATACTGGCTGACTCCGATCAGCAGTGCCACTTTAACCATCTACAGTATGTCCTAATTTGCTGCTAAAAATTCCTGTGCTGCCGCAATGGCGGCTGATAATTCTTGTTGAGAGTAGGCTTTAACTTCCAGTTTTTTGCCGTTTGCTTCTACTTTTAGCTCAATCGGCTTTCCAGACAGGCGTTCCCAGATAAAATCCAGTAGTGCCTTAATATTTTTCGCATTCACCTCAGCCGTCAGCAGTCCAACCAAAAATGCCGCACTCAGAGGTTTGCTACCTATGGGTGGATTTTGCTCTGGAATGCGATTAACGCGCTCAATTTCATCGAGTCCCCCCATTTGCTGAAAAAGACGTTGTGTCAAGGCTTCTAGTTCCTCTGGTGCAAAATCTGGCTCGGAATTTCTTAAGTCAATAGTGACATCTAAATCTGTACCGTATGGGGCAATTGTGACCTGAATGTTGGATGTATTCGACATTGGTATTTATCTCATCACTATTCTTCAATTCAAGCCCAGCAAGGGACTATTTGTTCATAAATTAGTTATATTTGACTATATGGTAGTATTTACCTGCCCTTGATCGCCTCTGTCTAAGATCTAATTTTTCAGACTTTACGGCTATTTCGGCAGTCGCCAAATTGAAATTTTACTATCACCGCTACCCGTTACAATCGTTTGACCATCCGGACTAATGGCAAAGTGATTAATAGCTTTAGAATGTCCCGTAAGGGTGCGAATTTCTTTGCCCGTTATCAGATTCCAAATTTTAATAGTTTTATCAGCACCAGCACTGACTAATGTTTGTCCGTCGGCGCTAATAACTAAGTAATTCACAAAGCCAGAATGTCCCGTAAGGGTGCGAATTTCTTTGCCCGTTGCCAGATTCCAAAGTTTGATGGTTTTATCGGTACTGGCACTGGCT
>CADCTM010000643.1 GCA_902805485.1 uncultured Coleofasciculus sp.
TAGAAACACATGGACTATTTCACCTGCTTCATAACCAACTAACGTTGCCCCCAGAATTTTGTCAGTGTCCCTATCTATCACCATGCGGTAAAAGCCCAAGTCATGTCCCCACTCAACAGCACGAGCAATGTCAGCCATTGGTAGGGTTACGCATTGGGCATTAATGCCCTGCTTTTGAGCCTCTTTGATTGTCATTCCGACTCGCCCAACTTGTGGTTCGGTGTAGATGGCATAACCTAATACGCGATCGCTCCGAGTCCGGTTCTCACCCCGTAAAATTGCCTTCAAACGACGATAGTCTTCCCAAGAAACGTGCGTGAAGGCAGGCTGCTTGGCAACATCCCCAAGCGCATACACGCCATCGCACGTCGTCCGGAATTGGTCATCAATTTTGATATACCCTTTTTCATCGAGTTCAACACCAGTAGCAGCCGCGTTCAAAGCACTTGTATTGGGCTTACGTCCGGTCGCAATCAACAGTGCCTCACCCTGTAATTCTTGAGAGTTGTCCAACTTCAGGGTAAAGACATCATCGGCATAAATGACTTTCTCAGTATTCACATTGAAGTGAAGTTGAATGCCATCTCGCTTAAGTGCCTCTGCTAGCGTTTCACTAACATTACTTTCCTCATTCGCGAGGACGCGAGCGCCTCGCACAATCATATGCGTTTCACTACCCAAACGCGCTAATCCCTGTCCGAGTTCCAGACTAATGTAACCCGCCCCAATGACAAGCAGCCGTGGTGGTAACATCTGCAAGTCAAAAAAATTGCGATTTGTTAGGTAAGGCGTGCCTGCTAAACCAGGAATGTTGGGTGTGAGTGACGATGTACCTGTGTTGATAACGACTAACGCTGCTTGAACAGTAACATCACCGCCTGTAACTGTACGTTCTCCCGTGAAGGATGCCTCAGCACACACTACCTTCACTCCTGCCCCATGCAAGCGTTTTTTCACTCCTTGATTCCAGCGATCGCGAATTGAGCGTACCCGCTCCATCACAGCAGGAAAATCAACGTCAACTTGAACATTAACACCTAAATCCTTTGCTTGACGGGCGCGACCTGCGGCATGAGCGGCTGCCAAAAATGCTTTAGAGGGAGTGCAACCATAGTTGACACAACTGCCACCTAATGAGTCTCGTTCAAACAGAACAACATTGCGACCTTCTTTAGCAAAGTCCGCCGCGAGCGGAACACCGGCTTGACCACTACCGATGATAATGACATCTGCTGTTTTCATCTTTACTCTCCTCTAGAAACTGAGTGTTTTCTGATATCCAATCCGCCTAATCAGTCATTATCTGTAATAGAAATACAGCAGATTGCAGGTTTATGAAGTACAGTACTAGCCCTTTGTAACCAGTCAGAAACTGACTTGAACGTACTCTATCTACTTACAATCTGCTGTATTTTATGGAACGTCCATAAAGCGAACAGTCGTAGTACGATTGCTCAGTTGCCATGAAATAGTCTGTCTTCCCAAGCCCCCTATTCAGATTGCAGGGCGCACTGATTAGGGACAAGTGTGTAAAGGCTTATGGGAAGTTTCCCAACGCTTTGTGACGGAAGAAAATATTGGCTAATAATTAAATGTTTGCTTTTCCAGCCTAAGTAAAAAACGGATGAGATTTTTGAGTCAAACTAAGATGTGTATAACCAGTCGAAAACTTGGTCGAGTTGCACTAACGTAATTAATCCATACTGCCAAAGTGTTATTGGTAGTAGGTTTGGAATCTGTTCA
>CADCTM010000644.1 GCA_902805485.1 uncultured Coleofasciculus sp.
AAGAAGAGCCTTTTATCGCAACGTGTTAACGGCTAAACCGATAGAGGTAATCCAACCAATCATTAACGAATTAGCACCACGATTAAACTCCTATTTAAACTCCCTCAAATAATACTGGGATGTTGGTTGTTGACAAAAGAACTTATTGTTTTAACCAGATTGATAGTTAAAGTTACAAACAACCAACAACCAACAACCAATAACTAATCAACCTTAAACTGGTCAGCACTAGCTTGCAGGTTCTGCGCCATTGTCAGGAGTTCCTTGAATGAGGTAGAAATCTCAGTGGAATCCTCCGTGGTCTTGTTGGCGATCGCAGCTACTTCTGTCATCGTTTGTGTTACCGATTGGAACTGCTGAGTCTGTACCTGCGTTGCTTGGGTGATGCCCGCAACGAGTTGACTGATTTGAGCCGTGGCGTCAACGATCGCATTCAGATTCTGACGGGTATCGTGTACCATCGAGGTTCCTGCTGCAACCTGCTGGATACCCTTTTCCATTACGGTGGAAACCTCAGCAGTGCCTTCCTGAATTTCCTGAACCAACTGTGCAATTTCGGTGGTAGCCTCCGCCGACTGACGCGCCAGAGAACGCACCTCATCGGCAACGACGACGAAACCACGACCATACTCCCCTGCTCGCGTGGCTTCAATCGCCGCGTTAAGAGCTAGTAGTTGGGTTTGAGTCGTAAAGTTGCTAATCAAGTTCACAACCTTAGACACTTTTTGCGACGATTCGCTCAGGCGCTTCAGGCGCTTACTGGTTTCCGCTACTGTCTCCCGGATGTCCATAATCCCATCTACGGTGCGGTTCATCGCCGCATCCCCTTCCCGAACAGTCTGGTTGGTCTGTTGAACGGCGACATCTACCTGTTGAGCATTCATTCCCACGGCTTTAGTCGAACTTACCATAGTCTGAATCTGCTCTAAAGCTCGACCGAGCGCTTGGAATTGCTCAGTAGCTTGGCTAGCAAGACCAGAAATCGAGGATGCACTATCTTGGGAAGTCTGGGCGACTTGCCTGGAAGCGGTTTGCACCTGTTTCACGATTTCCCGCAGACTTTGCAGGGTGTTGTTGTAGGCATCGGCAATTGTACCTACTTCATCTTCTGTCACGGGAGCGCGGACAGTGAGGTCTCCGTCGAGTGCTGGTCGTACTGCCATCAGCAATTGGATAACCTCCTGCTGGATTTGTTCTTTCGCCGCTTTTTCCCGTTGGGCGGCTTCTGCCAATTGCTCCGACTGCTGCTGCACTTGCTTCAGGTAGTCTACTTGTCGCATCGCCACACCGACTTGCACGCCGATTTGTTTTAGGGCGCTGACTTCAACGTCTGCCCATGAGCGAACTTCAGTGTTTTGGTAAACACCAAGTACACCCCATAGCTTGTCCTCCTTGAAAATTGGCACGATCACATAAGCTTTGACCTCAAACTCCTCGAGCCTTTCAATTTCAAAGGAAGAATGACCAGCCGCGTAGATGTTATTTACGACCAAGCTTTCACCGTTGCGATAGGCACCTCCCTGAGCTTCTTGCAGATTAATCTGCGGCCAGATTGCTCCTATCTCAGAGCCTTCCAAAGCATTCCAGCCTTTAGTCACTGATTCAGCAACCAACTCGCTACTCCAATCGGGATTGAAGCGATAGATTGCTGCGCGATCGCATTTGAGCAGCAGCCGAACAGCTTGGTTGGTAACACGAAAGATCTTGTCTGTATCCTGAGACTGAAGGATTTTGGGAATGATTTCAGCGAGCGTATTGCTGACTTTAGCGGCTTTGGTCATTTGGGTGGATTGTGTCTGCAACTGCGCCAGATAATCGGTCTGCTGTAAAACTGACCCAAGTTGACGACCAATGTCAGCCAGCAATGTGACTTCACTTTCTAACCAATGCCGAGATCCACTGTGTTGAAATGCACTTAGTAAACCCCAGAGCTTCTCCCCTTGTTTAATGGCAACAATCAGGTAAGATTTGACACCAAAGTACTCCAAGGTTTCCACATGGCAATCGCTCAAACCAGCCGTGTAAACATCATCCGCAACATAGGGTTCGCTGTTGGCGAAGCGACCGCCCTTGTGTTCCTGTAGATATGTATCTTCCCAAGCACTACCGACGAGTTTGGGCCATCCTCCAGACTCTGACTCATAGATAAAGTCTCCAAAATAGTCCGGGCGAAACTTGTATACGCACACTCGCTCCACTTCTAGGAGTTGTCGAACGTCTTCGACAGCAGATTTACAAGCGTTCTCAATGTATGACGTATTACTAATCTTGTCGATGATTGCCGGGACTTGTTGCTTGTACTTTATGACTTTGTCCATTTCATAGACCAACTCCGCCTGCTGTAGAGCGACGCCAAGCTGGTTACTAATCTGAGTTAGAAACCTAACTTCATCGTCTTCCCAATGGCGGGAGGCACTGTGCTGATACGCGCCCAGCACGCCCCAGAGTTTCTGCCCTTGAAAAATCGCAACGATCGCACAAGATTGAATCTCAACGCCCTTGTAGATATCCACATGGCAATCGCTTAAACCGGAATCATAGCCAATATGGTCGATGACAAACGGTTGGTTTTCACGGAACCGACCCCCCTGAAACTCCTTCATGTAGGTGTCTTCCCACGCAGTACCGACCATTTGGGGCAAATCTCCGCTCTGAGACTCAAACACAAAGTCACCATAATAGTCTGAGCGGAACTTGCAAACAGCCACTCGCTCTACACCTAGTAGTTTCCGGACTTCTTGCGTCGTTGTTTTGAAAATCGCCTCAATATCGATCGTCTGGCGCATCTTGTCGCTGACGCGGGATACTAGACGAGTTACCGCTCGCTCCCACTCAGCTACTTTGGCGAGTTGAGTGGATTGCTGCCGTAGCTGCTCTTGGTACTCGGCTTGCTGGAGAGCTACCCCCAGTTGAGTACCAATTTGAGTCATCACCTTGATTTCACCCTCTTCCCAAGCACGAGGACCAGAGTTTTGATAAGCCGCTAGTAGTCCCCAGAGCCTTTCTCCTTGGACAATCGGAACAATTATGTAGGCTTTCGCCTGATATTGCTCCAGAATGTCAATGTAACAAGGTGAAAAGCCTGCTTGGTAAATATCATCGACAACTCGGAAGTTTGCTCCCTTGGCATACATCCCGCCCTGAGTTTGTTGCAAATAGGTGTCTGCAACTCTCGCTTTGCCACCGCCAAGAATTTTTGCACTACAGTCGCTGATATTTTCTCGTAGGAGTGGGTTGTCAATTTGTTCCTGCATCAAAGTAGTCCAGCGACTCCCGACTGACTCGGCAACAAACTCACCGCTCCAATCCGGCTCAAATTGATAGACTCCAACGCGCTCGGCTTGCAGCAATTCTCGAACTTCTTGAGTTACCGTTTTGAAAATCGTGTTGATGTCCAAGCTCTTGCGAATCTTGTCAATCACTTTGACAACCGTTCGCTCTCGTTCTGAGGTCTTTGCCAGTTGCTCGGCTTGGGTTTGAACTTGTTCCAAGTACTCTGCCTGCTGGAGAGCAACCCCCAGTTGGGTGGCAATTTGCCTGAGGCTCTTGAGTTCACTGTCTTCCCAGTGGCGTGGTCCACTGTGTTCAAAGGCTGAGAGCAACCCCCACAGCTTCTGTCCTTGGAAGATGGCAACCACCAGGCAGGATTTAACGCCAAAGTCTTCCAAGGCTTCCACATGGCACTCGGTTAAGCCGCCATTGTAGACATCATCCACCACTAGAGGTTCGTTGTTGCGGAATCGACCGCCTTGGTGTTCGTTCAAATAGGGGTCTTCCCAACCACTGCCCACTAATTTCGGCCAATCCCCAGACTCTGACTCCACTAGGAAGTCACCGAAATAGTCTGGGCGGAATTTGTAGATGGTCAAGCGCTCCACCCCCAGGAGCTTGCGGACTTCTTGCGTCGTGGTCTTAAATATGGTATCAAGATCCGAACTCTGGCGAACCTTGTCAATCACTTTGGCGACCGCTCGCTCCCGTTCAGCGGTTTTTGCCATTTGGGTGGATTGCTCCTGCAACTGTTGCAGGTATTCTGCTTGCTTTAGTGCCAAGCTAAACTGGGCGGCAATCTGTTTGGCAAAGTCAATCTCATCCTTCTGCCACTGGCGTGAGCTACTGCATTGATGAATGCATAACAATCCCCACAGCTCATTGCCAATTAACAGAGGCACAATCAAGTTAGCTCGAACTTGAAACTGAGCGAGAATCTCGATGTGGCAATCGCTCAACTGAGCATCGTAGATATCAGCAACCGCCTGAATTCTTCCTTGAGCGTAATGGGCGGCATACTGTTGACCAAAGCAGTGGTCATGAACCTTGGCAGCTATAGCGGAACTGTAGCCTGAGTTCACATCTTCCGATACAAATTCCCCATCATCAAAGCCGGAGTCAGGGTAAAAGCGAAACACGCCCACTCGGTCAGCACTGAGGACTTGTCGGACTTCTCTTGCTGTTGCTTTGAAGAGCGTATCTAGATCTGAGGACTGACGGATTTTGTCGATCGCTTTGCTGATAACTTTGGCAAGTCCCGCCTGTTTTTGCATTTGCTCAGAAAATTCCACTGACTGTAGAGCAAGAGTCAGTTCGCTGACAATCTGGTGGAGTAAACTTATTTCAGTTTCCGACCATGCCCGAGAAGCAGAGCATTGCATTAGAGTGAGCAAGCCCCACACTTGTCCTTCTAAGAAAATTGGCAAGGTCAAACTGCCTTTGACCTGGAACTTTTGCAGCAGTTGGAGTTGGTAGGGACTCAGAGGCTTTAGGAAGTTTCGCTCCAGGACGACAACTTGCTGTTGCTGGTAGTCTAGTCGTTCGGGCAGACCAAAGGCGATCGCACTGAGGGACTCTCCTAAACTGGGTGTATAGCCAGCCACCATCGACTCAGCCAGCACCACGCCTTGGTTCTCAGTCTGGAATTGGTAGATCAATGCTCGGTCTATTTGTAAATGCTGACGAACCTCCGTTAATGTCGTTTCAAACAAGGTGTCGAGATTCTTCGCAGAACGCATTTGACTGGCAAGGGTTAATAACCACTGCCGATCACGTTTGCGGTGTTCTTCAGTTGCGATCGCTGGTTTGTCACCATTACTCCCGCTTGGCAAACCTTGCGCCCATTTCTCCAACTGAAGAACTTTCTCCTGAGTTTCAGGTTTGGCAAGTCCTGCCTGTTTGAGGTCGGCTTTGATGGCATTAATTAACGCAAGAGCTTGGTTTGGCTCAACATTGCCATTTAATCCGTTAGCAACCTCGTTACCTTGGTTTTGAGTGTTTGATGGGTCAAGTCTTGGCTCGGATGGCTCAAGCTTCGGCATCGCTGACGCTAGATTCTCTGGAGACATATGAGTATTGTTATTAACTAGATTTGGTGAACTAAGGTTGGTCATGGAGAGGGGCTGGCGACTCTCCTTGCAGCAATTCAGGTGTTATTAAGCCAAACGTTCTCAACTCAGGTTTTTGCCTACTCCCTGGGTTTAAGGAACTTGGTATTAGTAGATGACCTCAAGAAATTTCTCCCCGGTGGGTCTGCCATAGGGGAAACTCAGTAATGGCGGTAACATTCAAGACAGTCCCGCTACCTTCAGGAAGAGCACCTAGGACAAAAGGCAGAACTTTGGGAGGAAATAAGCCGTTCGCCGCATTTGTAAGTTTTTGCAAGTCATGTAACTCGATGTCATTGACTTGGGATACTACTAGACCCAAAGACTGGCTATTGGATTGAACTACGATTGCCATCGGGGTTACCGCCATCAAAGATCGGGGCGGATAACCTAGAAGCTGGTCTAAGTCTATGAGCCAAAGCATTTCTCCCCGCCAATTAAAAATTCCCAAAACGCAACTCGGCATTTCAGGGACTGGCAGAATGTCCTCCACGTTCACCCTGAAAATTTCCGCTATCTGCGCTAAGGGTAGCAGCGCACTGTCCTCTTGACTGAGAGGAAAGCGGAGTAACCGCTCTCCAGTTTCTGGGGGGAGTGGCTCGTCTAATGTCAGTAGGTCAAAACTGTTCGCTGTTAGTACGTCGAGCGGAGTCAGCATAAATTCCTTTTTTAATAAACGGAAGTCAATTGCTGGATTGTTTGAATCAGTTGTTGTTGGTTTACTGGTTTGGGTAGGTAGGCATCGGCTCCTAGCATCGAACCCCAAAGTTTGTCTGCATCAGTACCTTTAGTTGAGCAAATGACGATTGGGATTCCTTTGGTACTAGAATCGCTCTTGAGCTGGCGGCAAAGTTCAAACCCGCTTTGCCCTGGTAAAATCACATCAAGAATCACCAAATCCGGTTTGGAACCCTGGAGTTTGATGTGAGCCTCCTCACCACTGGTGACGCTGACCACCCTTAGACCTGCCTGCCTGAGATAACTGGTTAATACCTCGGTTGCTGTGAGGCTATCTTCAACCAAAAGGACTGTAGTCATAAGATTTCGGTAATCCAAAACATTTCAATATTCATGACTTGTAGCTTCAAAAGGTGCGACGCTTGAAGCCTAGGCTTAAATCGTTTTCTACCTTTGGAATTGAGCAGTTGTTGAAGTCGGTAGATACCTCTGTAGAGTTGTTAGCACCTTCTCGGAATTGATCGGTTTTGCTAAAAAGCCGGAGGAACCAACGAGCTTTGCCCGCACTCGGTCTACAATCCCGTCATTGCTGGTGAGAATAATCACAGGTGTGTCCTTGAATGCTGAAATGCGGCGAATTTGGGCACAGATTTCATAGCCGTTTGCGATCGGCATGACCAAATCCAAGAAGATTAGGTTTGGTTTATGCTCCAGCAAGAGTGGCAGTGCTTTTACTGGGTCTTGAATGTTGAGAAATCCATAGCCAGCCTGAGTGAGAATGTGACTCATCGTCTGGCTATCGAGACGGCTGTCATCGATATAGGCGATCGTTGCTCCCGTTGATGGTGATTGCTTTAGATTTACGGTCTTCGCTGCCGGTGCGAAAAGAGGCTTAGTCGGCGTAGCAGGCTTAAGGGAATAGCTAGGGAAGTCTTTAACCTCGTCCAGTCCGATCAACCCTTTTTGGACATAGGGTATCAGGGATTGGGCGAGGAGTAACGGATTCTGGTTCAATTTGGCTGCTAAATCCCTTAAAGTCTGATTGCCATTAATCAGGGTAGTCAGGTTGCGGTAGACAGCCGGGGGAGTTTGCCATCGTAATTCTTCAGCGTTCGAGATTTTGGGAGCTAGGTTTGGAGAATACTTCGCTAAACCTGCCTGCTGCCAAGCCTCCCAATTCTGCATTGCTTCTGGGCAAAGCGGGTAAACTCGAATCGAAACAACGTTTGCATTTATGCTGTTTATCGGTATGGGTCTGTAGGAGAGTTGCACTCCTGAACGATGGTGGAGTTGTTCCTCCCGTTGGATAATATCGAACAGGATTTCCATAACGTTGCCTGTAACAATCTCCGCCATCTGCCTTAACGGGACTTCCCCCTGTCTTACTAGTGTTGCTAGGGAGTCATAATCCCAACACCGAGGCTGCTTCGACTCAGGCGTTACAGTATAGAGTGGCAGTTGTGGGCAGTGGTGGGACAACTGCCGAAACCAACGACGAATTGGATGCACTCCACCATTACAGCCAATCAAATCACCCAAGCAAAAATACAGGCTCCACTGCTGGTCTCTGCTATATTCAACACTCAAATCCAACTGACCTGTAAATTGCTCTTGGCTACAAGCTTGAATCCTATCTACCAGCTCGTTGGGGGTTAATGCTACCTCCTGCCTTGTTACTGGAGATTTGATCGAGCTAACAAATGATGGAGTAAGCATTTTGTTAAAAACCCAATTTCCCTGAAAGGGAGTTCTTTATCTTTAGACGGATAACCTTGAGGAAGGTTGCCTCTCACTTTTTCCGACCTATGACAATCTACAGACTTAAGTTCCAGTGATCCGGATATTCGCTGTTTTGTTTGCAAGTATGAAGACTGTGTTGCAAAAAGGGGGAGGTCGTCGCTCGGTTTTTCCTTTCCTAGTGGGTAAATTTGTCAAGAAGCTGACTCTTGTTGATTAAGATTTGGTCAAGAAATAAATCACAGGATACTAGTAGGCTGTCAAGGATAGTTTGATGGGTGTCAAAAACGGATAATAAGGAAGAAAAACCAAGCAAAAGCGCTCACCAAAAAGCTCCAAGCTATCTAATGAGTAAGAAATATATTGTTAGCCTGACACCAGAAGAAGGGCGGATTCTGGAACCGTTGACCAGCAAGGGGAAATCTCCAGCAGACCGACCTGTAGCCTTGTGTCACTATCGCTTTAAGCTTATTTCCGTGGAAGAGAAATAAAAAACCGTGGGACAAAGGGTTCCACGGCGTTTGGCATGAGGAGTAATAACAATGCTCAGATTTTAGAAGGAACTGACTGCGAGATTATGCTGGTAACGATTTTGGTAACGAGATGAGTTTGACCGAGTAAAGGTGGTTGAGCCTATTATTTCTTCGTTGTCCAAAATGAGGTAAACATCATTAGAAGACCGCCGATGAAAATAGCGATCGCTAATCCTCCTGCAATACCACTGAGCAAATCCGTGTTTTCCATGATTTGAAAATTGTGTAAATTCAAACAACGGATTATTTAACGGATGAGTAGTTGATAGGTAGCAATAACTTGACTTCGGCTGGTTGCCATCTTAAATCAACGCCAACTCCCACCAACACAAAGCTGTTACATCCGCTAAATAATCTGCTGTCTCATCATTACATTTTATCTGGCGGATTCTTGCTGCTTCAGTCAGTGTTCTTTAACTCTTGCTATAGTTATCAATTATCTTGGCTAAACCCGGTATCGCCTCCTCTACATCACCCTTAACAGATTTACGGAACTGGTTATAGGCGCCGCGTACTACTCCGTTATTGCTTTTTTCAATCCTGGCGTCGGTAACGCTAAGTACGGCGTCTGCCGTGCGAGAACGGTTCTGGATCAGGTGGTTGGCTGGATCTCCCGTCTGCATACCCTCACTCCACATCGGGTCTAGTGCCTTCAAGGTGGGCGGCAGTAGTGCCTCAATGGCGCTGGCAATATAACCAGGCTTAATCCCCTTAACAGCGCCGTAGGCGGCTTTTAAGCCCAAACCACCCAGTCCACCTTTTGCCGTGACTTGATTATCTATCAACTGCACGCAGTCACTCACAAGCTTGGCTGTTTTATTTGAGTCATTAAGACCGTCGCTAAGTCCCATTTCTGATTCTCCTTAATGTCACACCTATTTGCTGGTACGGGTTAATTGAT
>CADCTM010000645.1:0-366 GCA_902805485.1 uncultured Coleofasciculus sp.
ATTATTACGCCACTGTACTGACATGAAGGTGGAAAAGAACTATGTGGACAGTCACGGTCAAAGTGAAGTCGCCTTTGCCTTCTGCCATCTGTTAAACTTTCAACTACTGCCTCGCCTTAAACGCATTCATAAGCAAAAACTGTATCGACCTCAAACAGGTCAAAATGATGCTTACCCTAACTTGCAACCCGTTCTGACGAGGGTAATCAACTGGGAGTTGATTTCTCAGCAGTATGACCAGATGATTAAGTATGCCACTGCCCTGCGGCTGGGGACAGCGGAAACCGAAGTTATTCTTAAAAGGTTTAATCGCTCTAACCCTATTCATCCCACCTATCAAGCCCTAGCTGAGTTAGGAAAAGCGGT
>CADCTM010000645.1:474-1738 GCA_902805485.1 uncultured Coleofasciculus sp.
CATTGCATCTATTGCGACTTTGCCTGGTGTACATCAACACGTTAATGATTCAGCGGGTTTTGTCTGAAAAGCCGTGGTGGGAAATGATGAAACCAGAAGACCTCCGAGCTTTAACACCACTGACTTGGAGTCATATTAATCCTTATGGGATTTTCCGATTAGATATGAATGAGCGCCTCCAAATTGAAAATGAAAATCTAGCTGGGTGAGGTCTTTTCTTTCCCTTACAAAACATTACCGAAAAAGCTCATTTATGGGCAAGTTTGAGACACTGGAAGCAGTGGGGAGTTGATGTTATCGTCCCGTTCTAGGAGTGCCCGTTCATCATTTATGGGCAAGTTGGCTTCTATGCCGAGAACAGCTCCACCACCAAAAATTCCCAATCTACAAAAACGCACTCGCGAGCATCTGTTACCCCAAGAAGTAGAAGCAATGATTAAGGTAGCTAGAGGGGTAGGGCGACATGGGAATCGTGATGCCACTTTAATCCTGTTTGCTTATCGTCATGGGTTGCGAGTTTCCGAGTTGGTGGCTTTGCGCTGGGAACAGGTGGATTTTGGCAGTGGCACGATTTACATCAATCGCCTTAAGCATGGGGTTAGTTCCACTCACCCGTTACGAGGACCAGAATTACGAGCACTGCGACAATTACAGCGAGACTATCCTGGCTCGTCCTATCTATTTGTATCAGAACGCAGAGCTGCCATGGCAGCTTCCACGGCTAGAGGAATTATCGAACGGGCTGGACAATTGGCTGGCATCCCGTTTCCGGTTCATCCACATATGCTGCGTCATGCTTGTGGGTTCTATCTTGCATCCAGAGGACACGATACCAGAGCTATTCAGGCATACCTGGGTCACAAGAATATTCAGCACACGGTTCGCTACACAGAGTTAGCTCCAGGACGGTTTAAGGATTTCTGGATGGATTGAGAAGCTGATTTTTTCTATAACGAAGTGCTGTGACAAGCTTCTATCCGTTGCGTGCCACTTCGTTACAGCTTCGCTACCTTTACCCCCGAAAGCTCGCAGGAGCTTTTGAGTTTATATTGCCCCTGGTTGCAGCTTCGCTACTTTTCCCCCCTCTGAGGCAGATCAATTACCGTTCAGTTACCTCAAAAACCCAGGTACAGTTGGGCAAGCAACAGTAACTGGTAACTATAAGGCTGAAACCTAGATGCAACAAGCGTTTTTGTAGGTTTTAGTTCTTGAATAAAAACGGTAGTTTGAGTCATCCCAATTCAGAGTTGCAAATAGTCAGACA